>NZ_JBFULJ010000432.1:0-3195 GCF_056400385.1 Priestia sp. P5_B4 | reverse complement strand
GCCGCTGGTTTTTATCTTTTCTTGAATATATATGTCACTTTTGTTAATTCTTCCGATATGCTCCATAGCCTTTCAGCTACGTCCGGTTTAAATAAAACATCTCCCATTCTATCTTTTGCAGGATATCCTTTTTTAGCATCTTTTCCGTCTGGCCCAATATATGTACCGCCTTCTATTGATTCAGTGGCTGCATAAAGAGTAGGCAGCGCGCCCATTTCTGCAGATTGACTAAATAGCTTGACTAAAAATTTCAGCAAGCCGTTTGGCTCTTTACCTGAACCTCGTGATAATAGGTTAGTATTTGAAATACCCGGATGTACCGCAGCACTAATTGTCGTCGATCCAGCTGCTTCTAAGCGGTTTTGCAGTTCTTTAGCAAACAATAGGTTGGCGAGTTTACTTTGCCTATAGAACTTCATTGGACTGTAGCCTTTTTCCCCGTCTAGATTATCAAAATAGATTTTTCCAGAATTAGCAGCTATACTGCTTACCGTTACGACTCTTGAATGTGGAGTTGCCATTAGTAAAGGAAGCAGCAAACCCGTAAGCGCAAAATGTCCTAAATGATTACAGCCAAACTGCAGTTCAAATCCGTCTTTCGTTTTGCTGTGAGGCGGAACCATCACGCCTGCATTATTAATGAGAAGATCCAAAGACGAGTATTGTTGAAGAAATTGATTAGCAAAATGCCGAATAGAGCTCAAGTCACTGAGATCTAATGACATAATAGTCACTTTAGCATTTCCGTTATCCACTTTAATTCTCTTCTTAGCTTCTTTCCCTTTTTCCTCATTACGCACAGCAAGAATGATTTCTGCTCCGCGAGCTGCTAGAGCCCTTGCTGCTTCAAATCCAATACCGCTGTTTCCTCCCGTTATAAGGGCTGTTTTTCCCGTTACACCGGGCATTCGTTCAGCTGTCCATTTTGTTATCATATAGGTTCTCCCTTTCAGCTATAGCTGTTTTTCTAAAATTCACGCGTCTAAGTCACACTAAATTAACGTTTTTTTAAAATTAAGGTATGTATAAAGTATAATGTCTTCAAAACAAAAGGGACAAGCTTTTTCAAAGCTTGTCCCTTTTGTTTGTTTATGTGGTTCGCGGAGAATCGTAGCGTCCAAACCAGTCGTATCGGTTTGTGGAGACCCATTTGTATAGCGGACTAAACGCTTTGTTCATTAATGGTAAATGCAAAAGTACACCTATTGGGAATGTAAGAGGCAAAACAGCTAAAAGCCGTCTGACCGTTTCAAATCCTGCTAGAACTTCCCCTTTTTTGGTCACCATATGAATTTGATTATATAAGTCTCTTCCCTCTTCTTTTAAGTAACTATACTCCGTTCGTTCAATGTATTGAACTGGAATCCACTGAATTTGGTTCGTCCAGTCCAGCGCTTTAATTATTTTTTTTACGTTGTAACATAAAGGACATTGCGCATCAAAAAATACTTTGTGTTTCATTGTTTCCACCTTTCTTCTTTTGTTTCTTTTTCCTTAATTTATAAATACCCTTTTCTCCTTTTTAATAACCACTATTGGGAGGCACTTCTTGGGCATCCTGGCTTTAAAACAAACATTTTTTGCGGGGTTTCTTTTGTGAAGCCGCGAAAGAAGACAGGATTTTTTTATAAAATATCACTTTTTTGGTTTAAAGCGCTAAAAACATGTTAGAATAGATTTCATATTGATTTGAAGCAGTAGGCGCACGCATTTAGTCACATACTAAAAAGGACTAAATAAATATAATGATAAAAGGTAAAGGTAATGTCTTCATAAACTTATCATGGAAGTAGGTTTATAAATAACGAAGAAAAAAGGAGGAACGGGTGGTTACTTTTATCCCTTTCATATAAGCTTTTTTACGTAAGGATGTGTAAACGATGAAAAATAAGTACATGCTGTCAGCTTCAGGTATGTATATTAACTACTTTCTACTGGGCATGGTCAATATCATGCTTGCATCAAATATGTCATTTTTGACAAAACAATTAAATACCGACGGTGCTGGAATCAGCTATATCATTTCTGCTATCGGAATTGGAAAATTGCTTTCGTATTCTCTATCAGGCGTCTTGTCTGATAAAGTCGGACGAAAGCCTTTGATTATTGTTTCGTCTCTGACGATGGCGATTTTTTTAATTGGCATTCCATTATCGCCAAATTATCAAACAGCCTTTATCTTTGCTATTATCGCTGGTATTGCAAACTCTGCTATGGATGCTGGAACGTACCCTGCTTTGATTGAGGTCTTTCCTAAATCTTCAGGTTCAGCCAGTGTTCTTGTAAAAGCATTTATTTCTGCAGGAGCGGCACTTCTGCCGTTTATGATTGCCTTTTTTGCAGATCGTGATTTGTTTTATGGGTATGCTTTTTTTCTTCCTGCTCTTATTTATTTACTAAATATGATCTTTATGTTCAAACTGCCTTTTCCCAATCATAAACGCGAACAGAGTGCAGTTCAACAGCAAAATACAGCAGAGAATAAATTTATCTCTGCTCCTAAAATGAAACAAGAAGGAATTGCTCTTATTGTGATTGGATTTACTTCTACAKCGCTTTTTACGGTGGCTCAAATTTGGCTCCCTACTTATGGTCAACAAGTATTAGGTATGGCTGAAAGCAGCTCGGTCCGCCTTTTAAGCTACTACAGCATCGGAGCTTTAATCTCTGTTTTAGTATTAGCTGTATTATTAAGCAAAGTGCTTCGTCCTGTAACGGTTATTCTCGTTTACCCGATGATTACCCTTATAGCCGTACTTACGCTTCTTTTTGTTAAAGTACCTGCTATTGCAATTGCAGCTGCTTTTTTCATGGGATTTTCTACGGCTGGAGTCTTTCAATTAGCGATTACTGTTATGACCGAGCTTTTCTGGAACAAAAAAGGAACGGTTACTGGAATTGTAGCGACGGCTGCTGGATTAGCTGCTATTTTATTGCCTTTAGCAACAGGGCTTATGTCTAAAACGGGACATATTTCAATTATCTTTATTTTTGATGCGATGCTTTCAGTAGTAGGTATGGCAGCGGCAGCTTTTGTTAATTACCGCTACCGCAAAATTTTAAATAAAAAACGCAGCGAACAAATTCAAGAAACAGCCTCATAAAAAAGAGGCTGGGGCAAAAACAGTTTAGAGAAAGTAAAAAAAACGAACCATTAATCAATGGTTCGTTTTTTTGTTATGGTGAATGTATGTG
>NZ_JBFULJ010000431.1:0-3205 GCF_056400385.1 Priestia sp. P5_B4 | reverse complement strand
GGCAAATTCGCTACTACGAGAAAAGAAGCCTGCTCTTTCCGGACCGAACCAATACGGGTATCCGGAAATATTCGTTTTCAGACGTCGAACGATTAATGGATATTGCCGATCGCATAGAAGAAGGAGTTCAAACGAGTGAAATACGCACAGAATTGGCCAAAAAAGATGAAGCGAGAAAAATGAAAGAAGTAAAAAACCAAATGCTTCAAGGTCAGTTGAACGCTCATTTCAAGCGGAAGCTATAAAGTATACATACGGTGACTTTCCCGTCTCCGTTTTTATTTCTTTACGGCAGACAAAAAAGCGCATATCTAAAGATATCCGCTTTTTTGTCCGTTAAGCTGAGCGCCCTTTAAAAAATTTCGGCTGATGAGAATTCATGAACTTAGTTTTAGATAAAATGAACATAACCGATCCGCCCCAAATGAACAAAAAGGCAATCATCTCTACGCTAGAAAACGGTTCATGATACACGAATACCCCTAATAAAAGCGTCATGGTAGGAGCAATGTACTGTAAAAAACCGACCATCGATAGCGGAATAAGAGGGGCCCCTTTAGCGAAATATAGTAGTGGCATAGCTGTAGCAACACCGCCTCCAATTAAAAGAGCACTCAGATCAAGCGATTGAAGAGAAAAACTTGAAGATCCTTTCACTAAAAGAAAAGTAAAATAAATAACTGCAATAGGTGCAACCATCATCGTTTCAATCGTTAATCCTACTTTTGCTTCTAATTGAATAGTCTTTTTTACAAGTCCGTACAAACCAAAGCTAAACGCTAAGCTTAATGATACCCATGGGATATGCCCGTATGTAACTGTCATAACGATAACACCTATAGCAGCTAATCCAACAGAAGCACCCTGCCAAAAATTAAGCTTCTCTTTTAAAACGACTATACCAAGTAAAATACTAACGAGCGGGTTGATGTAGTAACCTAAACTTGTTTCAATAATATGATTATGGTTAACCGCCCAAATGTAAGCGAACCAGTTGATGCTGATCAGCACTGAAGCCACAAATAAAATGACCGCTTGTTTCGTATTACGAAATAATAAACCAAGCGTCTTTTTTAAAGCACTCATTTGCTTTGTCACAAGCAAAAGTAAAAGCATAAAAACAAATGACCATATGACACGGTGAGCGAGTATTTCATTCGCATTCACCTCGCCAAGAAGCTTCCAGTAAAGCGGAAAAAGCCCCCACATAACGTAAGCGCTGGCTGTATAAACAATACCTGCTCGTTTAGAATCTTGATTCATTTCTCAACCTCTTTTCTTTATCTCTCTGTCTCTTATCATTATAGATGCATTTACCTCTTTTTTATAGCTTTATTTTACCTATCGAAATAACTCATAAAAAAAACGATCGCTTTTAGCTCGACCGTTTTTTATACCTTATTTTTTAGGCTGTTTAAATACTTTGGCACTGCGAATATACTCTACATCTTGTACATTTCCTCGCGCGTTAGCGATTCGAGCCGCAGCAAAGAAATAATCGGATAAACGATTTAAATACTGAAGCACCGCCGCATTAATTTTATACTCACGCTGCACGCCAACAACAAGCCGTTCTGCGCGGCGTGTAATCGTCCGGCAAATATGAAGCGTTGTCGCTGCAGGTGTGCCTCCAGGTAAAATAAAACGCTCAATGGCCGGCGCTTCTGACATATAGACATCAATGCGCTTTTCAAGTACTGATATCATGTCGTTTGTTACTTTGTACGGATGATCATCTTTTGCAAATGCTAAATCACTTCCACAGTCAAAAAGCTCATGTTGAATCGTAATTAGCTCTTCTTTTACATCTTTTAATGTTGTTTCATCCAGCTGATAAATCGCTTGACCTACAAAGCCATTTAGCTCATCAATCGTACCGTATGCTTCCACTCGAATATCATCTTTATTTACTCGTCCTCCAATTAAGCTTGTCTGCCCTTTGTCCCCTGTTTTTGTGTAAATGTTCATTGTATTTCCTCCTTCAATCGATTAGCAATTCCGTACCAAATGTGATCTACTTTCCGGGCATGTGCCGCTAAATGCTGATACGCATACCCGCATTCATCTCTCCACTGCCGTTCTGTTGGATCTAAAGGAACAATCCCTTTGCCGACTTCAGTTCCAATCACTATTAACTTTTCCCATACACCGCTGTGTCTCCACTTCTGTATTAACTTTTTAACAACAAGGTGCGGAGACTCCAGCTCGCTATGTATTAATTCCTTAACATAGTGCTCAAATCCTTCTAGCACTATGTAACTTTCTTCGAACTCAAGCGCTGGTAAAACAGGGTCTTCATACAAACAATGCCATTTTACCGACTCACTGCCATAATGCTGCTTCACCCATTTTCTTTTGCCGGTAAATGCACCGCCGAATACGAAATGCATGCTCTTCTCTCCTTTGCCTGTTTGTATGTACACGCTACTGAAAAACCTTCTCCATAAGAAAAAGAAACATCCCAAAGCGACGCTGTCTGTTTAAAATGGGATGCAAGTAAACGCAGTGGTCCACCGTGCGAAACAATAGCAATGTGACGCAATTGCTGACTGGCCGCCAAATCGACCGCTTCTTCCCACGCTGCCCAAACTCGGTTTGAAAAGCTTGAGAAGCTTTCACCATTCGGAGGCGTATGTTCTGTCCAGTGATCAATCCAATTTCTATACGCCCGTATGTTTTTCAAATCTTCATACGTCTTCTCTTCCCAATCTCCAAAATGCAGTTCACGCCAATTTTTACTTTTAACCACCTGAGATTTTGGAAAAACAACTGCACTTGTTTCTAGCGCTCTTTTTAAGTCACTGGAAATAACGAGCTGAGGTTCTAGAAAAAGCTCTTTCAATTCATTTTTCCCTTCTATACTTAAAGGCGGATCACTCCACCCTATATATTTTTTCTGTTGATTTTCAATCGTCATGCCGTGACGAATACATGTGATAACCAAAGAATTATCCATAAAAATGTTTCTCCTCCTTCAATGGTTGCCCCTATAACATCTCCTGTTACGCCACCAAACTGCGAACGATAAAATCGTATCCAGAGCCATAAAAAACCGGCAAAGAAAAGAATAATGAATTKATTGTCCATAAAAATAACGAAAATAGCAACTAAGAATAGGCTCATAATGATAAATCCGTAAATAGACCGTTTGGTGACTCCTTGTTGAAAATAAGCAGCCAGACCCGTATCTTTAGCGGGCTTATCT
>NZ_JBFULJ010000430.1:0-3207 GCF_056400385.1 Priestia sp. P5_B4 | reverse complement strand
TCTTTGAAGTGATAACCCGTTGTAATTAAAAACTCTCCTTCTTTTAAAAAAGATAAAATATCGGGTGCATCCATCATATTGACGTTATGTACTTTGCGGGTGACTCCTTTTTGCCCGGCTACTACAGATGCTTTTTCATAAATTGGAATGCGTAAAAGAGTTTGTAGTTCCATTATTCATTACTCCTTTTGTTAAAAATTCTCACATTTCCCTGCACGTATTTTTATCTATCTTTTATTTTATAAGAAAGTTTAGTTAAAATAAATAAAATTTTCAGAAAAAAATGTATAAATTGTTAATGAAGAAGTATATTCAATCCTGTAAGATAAAGTAAMTAACATATAATGTTAGAAAATGTGACGTATATAAGACTTTGTATATTTAGTGATAATAGCTAAAAAAACACTAAATCATTGTAGAAAGTGTTAATGAAAACAATCAGTCATTTTCTTAAAATGAAGATAGCAGGAGGGATAGCAATGGTTGCAGATATGACGGGAAAATCTAAGCTTTGTCAGCAAATCGAAGAAAACGTTAGCTGGTTGTCACAGTTTGGGTTAGATGAAAAAGAAGGGGTCACGAGGCTTTTATATACGGAACAGTGGAGTGCAGCTCAAAAGGCATTGGAAGAAAAAATGAAGGGACTTCACCTCAAAACATATTACGATGATGTAGGAAATTTATTTGGACGGTTGCAAGGAACGGGTTCAGAACAACAAGTTATTTTAACAGGATCCCATATCGATACCGTGATAAACGGAGGAAAGTATGACGGGGCGTTTGGTGTTGTGGCAGGTATCATTGCTCTGCAGTACCTATATGCACATTACGGCTCCCCTACAAAAACCTTAGAGGTCGTATCACTTTGTGAAGAAGAAGGCAGCAGATTTCCTCTTACGTATTGGGGATCAGGCAATATGAATGGATTACACAGCAAAAGTGATGCAAAACATGTTATAAATAAAGAAGGGGTTAAGCTGGATGACGCAATGAAACAGCTCAATTTCGGAAAAGGCCTCCACAGCGAGCCATACCGCACGGACATCGCTTCTTTTATTGAACTGCATATCGAACAAGGAAAGCAGCTTGAAATGTCTCGTTGCGATATCGGAATTGTTTCTAGTATCGTCGGGCAGAAACGATTTACAGTATCTGTTAAAGGTGAAAGTAACCATGCGGGCACAACCCCGATGAACATCAGAAAAGATGCATTTTATGCGAGCTGCAAACTTGCTAAAGCATTTATTGAATTGAGCGAAAAATATCATAACGCTTTATACGTAACGGTTGGCAAAATTACACTTTCTCCAAATGCACCGAACGTAATACCAGGATATGTAGAATTCACGGTTGATATAAGACATCATGAATATGAGGTTTTACAAGAGGCAGAACGAGAAATGAAGGAAATTATAAAGCGAAAATCAGGGGATTTAGAAGTGAATATCGACTGCTGGATGGATGAAAAACCTGTCGCCATGAGCGAAGAATTATCTGAACTTTCCAAAATTATTTCCTCGGAAAAGAATATCTCCTCCCGAGAATTAGTAAGCGGTGCAGGACACGACTCGCAGATATTCGGACGAAGAGTTCCCACATGTTTGTTATTCGTACCGAGCCAAGATGGAATTAGCCATTCCCCAAAGGAATTCACCAAAGGAGAACAGTTAGAAAAAGGAGTAAAGGTCTTAATAGAACTATTATATAAACTTGCCTACTAGGAGGAATTTGACATGACTATAACAAAACAGCTTCATACACCGCCGCGTACGATTATGACACCTGGACCCGTAGAAGCAGATCCCCGCGTATTAAGAGCATTAGGAACACCTATTTTAGGTCAGTTTGACCCCGCATTTACGCACATTATGAACGAGACGATGGAAATGCTTCGTGAACTATTTCAAACCAAAAACAAATGGGCTTTTCCCGTTGATGGAACGTCTAGAGCTGGGATTGAAGCCGTTCTTGCAAGTGTAATTGAGCCTGGCGATAAAGTGTTCGTCCCTATTTTCGGCCGCTTCGGCTATTTATTAACGGAAATTGCCGAGCGCTACGGAGCTGATGTACACAACATTGAATGCGAATGGGGAGAAGTGTTTGACCCTGAAACAGTTATTCGTGAAATAAAAAAAGTAAATCCGAAAATTGTTGCAATGGTTCATGGTGAAACGTCTACAGGAAGAATGCAGCGGCTTAAAGAAATTGGTGCTGCATGCCGCAACCAAGATGTTTTATTTATCGTCGACGCAGTAGCCACTATTGGCGGTACGGATGTAAAAGTAGATGAGTGGAACATTGACGCATTGATTGCAGGCACACAAAAGTGTTTATCTGTTCCGTCCGGCATGGCACCTATTACGTACAATGATCGTATTGAAAAAATCATCATGGAACGTAAAAAAGTTGAAAAAGGAATTGCGACAAAAGCAGATGCTCAAACTGTTCGTCTGCGTCCGAATATTATCAGCAACTATTTTGATTTGAGTCAGCTTCAAGACTATTGGAGTGAGCGTAGATTAAATCATCACACGGAAGCAACGTCCATGCTCTATGCTTTAAGAGAAGGGCTGCGCGTTATTTTAGAAGAAGGATTAGAGGAAAGATTTGCAAGGCATCGCCTCCATGAAAAAGCACTTGTAGCCGGTATTAAAGCAATGGGATTATCTTTATTCGGAGATGAGGATTCAAAAGTTCCAACCGTTACTTGTGTTTTAATTCCCCTAGGTATTGACGGAGAGGCAGTTCGTTCTACGCTTCTTGAACAATTTGGGATTGAAATTGCAAGTTCTTTTGGGCCGATGCACGGAAAAATATGGCGTATCGGTACAATGGGATACAGCTGTCGAAAAGACAACGTTCTCTTTACATTGGCTGGTCTTGAAGCAGTGCTTATTCGAAACGGGGCAAGCGTGAATACAGGTTCTGCTTTACAAGCAGCATTAGAAGTTTACGAGGAAGAAGTAGCGCTGTCTAGTCTGTAAAGATTCGTTTTATTCATCATATAAAGAAAAGAGGAGATTTTCTATGAGCGAATACTTTTTTACACACCCCTATGCATCGCAGCGTACATGTACGTTTGGAAAAAACGGAATGGTAGCAACTAGTCAGCCTCTTGCCGCTCAGGCGGGTCTTGAAATGTTGAAAAAAGGAGGAAATGCGGTAGATGCTGCTATTGCCTCGGCAGCTTGTTTAACGGTTGTAGAG
>NZ_JBFULJ010000429.1:0-3223 GCF_056400385.1 Priestia sp. P5_B4 | reverse complement strand
CCAGTTTATCAGCCGAAAAATAGCCTTTTGCCATTAAACTAATAACCGCTGGAAATACATCGCGGTAGCCAATAATACCTGTTACTGTACGCTCTTGTAAAACGATTGTTTGGGGATGAATGGACGCTTCTTTTTCAAATATGCTAACAATCATTGTCTCCCCGCCACTTTTGGTAGAATTAATGGCTTGAGTTAAAACTAAGGGAACACTTGTCACTTCATAGGAAACGTCTACACCTCCGCCTGTGCGCTTATGTACTTCTGCTACGGGATCGTATTCTTGCGGGTTAATCACAATCGCCCCAAGTTCTTCAGCTTTCTGTCTGCGCTGTTCCGATAGTTCGATCGCATAAATTTCAGATGCACCCGATGCTTTTAACGCTTCAATAACTAGCAAACCGATTGGCCCCGTCCCAAATACGGCGGCTTTATCTCCTACCTTTAGTTTGCTTTGACGCACAGCATGAAGAGCCACAGCTGAAGGCTCTACGAGAGCTCCTTGCTCGTAAGACACCACTTCTGGTATTTTATGAATCATTTCTACCGGTATAGAGGCATACTCAGAAAAACCTCCGCCACCTCCGGCAAGACCATAAAACCCCATTTTATTACAAAGATTATACTTTCCTTGTTTACAGTTTTCACACTCTCCGCATGCATAGATAGGTTCTACCACTACTCTGTCTCCGACTTTTACATTCGTAATACCTTCTCCGATTTCTACAACTTGTCCAGAAAATTCATGTCCCAGCACAACCGGCGCTTTATCTTTACTTAATGGATGGGGTTCTTCTGTAGGAATAAAAATAGGTCCTGCCGTGTACTCATGCAAATCACTTCCGCAAATTCCACACCATTCTACTTTAATTTTCACTTTTCCTTGAGAGACAGTAGGTTCTGCAATATATTCTAACCTTACATCTTTAACGCCATGCCATCTTAATGCTTTCATTCTACTCAGCTCCTATCCTTATTTAAAAATTTAAAACAGCTACGAACTCTSAGCTTACAAATTGAATTTTTTTAATCTGTTATAAAATGTACTTCTTGGTATATCTAACAGCTTAGCGGCAAGTGACACATTTCCCTGTGTTTTACGTAAAGCATCCATCATTAAGTCTTTTTGAACTTTTTCACGAAATGTGAGTACGGGGAGGGACGTAAAATCATTGTCTTCTATTTCTTGTGAAGTATCAGAGTTAGAGATGTTCTTTTGGCCACCAAGACTTAAAGAACTCAAATAATTCAATATCTTCTCTTTTTCTGCTTCTGTTTTAAGCGAGATCTTCAAGCGTTCAAGTACATTAAATAATTCTCGAATATTGCCGGGCCACTGATAATCTATTAGTTTATCTACTAATTCCTTGGGAAAATTCATATTCCAAGCATTCTTTTGACAAAAGTAGCGCATCAGATGTGGAATATCTTCTTTCCTTTCTCGCAAAGGCGGAACATGCACGGGATACACGTGAAGCCGGTAATATAAATCTTCTCGAAACTTCCCTTCACTGACAAGTTGACGAAGATCTCGATGAGTAGCGGTAATAATACGGATGTCTACCGGAATTTCCTGATTGCTTCCAACAGGCGTTACCTTGCGCTCTTGCAATACTCTTAACAAAGAAACTTGCATAGAATGAGGAAGTTCACCTATTTCATCAAGAAAAATCGTACCGTGATTAGCCTGCTCAAACTTCCCTTGATATCCTTGACGCCGTGCTCCTGTAAATGCTCCTTCCACATAGCCAAATAATTCACTTTCCATAAGTTCTTTCGGAATAGCACCACAATTAAGAGCAATAAAAGGCCCGTTTTTACGCGAGCTGTTTTCATGAATTGTTTGAGCTATTACTTCTTTTCCGGTACCTGTTTCCCCTAAAATATAGACTGTTGTATCCGTAGGAGCCGCATGCTTTATTTCTTCTAGTGTTTGCTGAAAGGAACGGCTTATGCCTGCTTCCCCTTTAAAAGAAAATGATTGAGCAGGGATCTGTGTAGTTGTTTGGTTGTGGTGCGCTTCTTCTGATAAATAAATAATCTTTCCAATAGAATGACCGTGTCTTTTTGAAATTACAGGCACTTCCATCACTATACGAAACCCCTGTTGTACAATCATATTTAACTGCAGACCTGACCATTTTGGTATACATTCTCGCAAGGTTTTGCTTGCTCCCACAATCACTTCTTTGTAATTGCAAAGCAGCAAGAGCTGTTTGCTATCAACAAAATTCATAGAAGCGTGAACCAACTCAATTTCGTCTTTGTGCATTCGAATGCTTAACTCCCGCTCAATTGTATACGCAATGGACGTAACCATTCCAAGTGTATAAGGGTGAGCTCTGTTTACAGGACAAGAAATATTAATAATCCCAATTAAATTTCCGTCGTCATTTCGAACAGGCGCTGCCGAACAGCTCCATTGATGCGAAGCAATCGAATAATGTTCTGTACCCGTTATCATAATGGGCTCTTCCGTTTGCAGAGCCGTACCGATTGCATTTGTGCCTACTTCTTTTTCTGTCCAACAGGCACCTTCCACAAAATTAATTTTCCTTGCTTCATTCAGTGTAAGTCTATTTCCTGTAATAGATAAAATATAGCCTTCTGGGTCAATTAATAAAGCAATCATTCCTAAGTCCGCCGCTGATTGTCTGATTCTTTCTAAGTGCGGCAAAGCCGTCTCAAGAAATAAAGAGTTCATTTGTTTTCGAGAATGAAAGTCTTCATTTCTTAAAATCGATCTGCCTTTATCTAGGTAAGGATTAACATCTGCGCTTTTACAACGATGCCACGACTTTACAATAATGTCGTTTAACCTTGAAGGTTCAAGTGCTCCTTCGTTTACAAAACGTTTCCATGTGTTTAAAGAAAGTGTGGATTCCATTTCTTACCTCTCCCCTATAAACTTAATTGAATATAGTAAATCAAGGCTTGTTACCATTTTCCTGCATCCTCGTCTAGTTTCTTTATTAATTTTTACATAACGTGAGTTTAAAAATCTATCATTTGGTAATGATAACGTTTTCTTTGTGATTTATAATAATGGTAACAAGCCTTGATTTACTATATTCAATTAAGTTTATAGGGGAGAGGTAAGAAATGGAATCCACACTTTCTTTAAACACATGGAAACGTTTTGTAAACGAAGGAGCACTTGAACCTTCAAGGTTAAACGACATTATTGTAAAGTCGTGGCATCGTTGTAAAAGCGCAGATGTTAATC
>NZ_JBFULJ010000428.1:0-3223 GCF_056400385.1 Priestia sp. P5_B4 | reverse complement strand
CCGTCTCACCTTATTAGCTTATAGTATTTTTAGACAGTTCCTGTTTTTAGGATTAATAAGCCTCTTTCTTCCAACAACTTAGGACATATAGAACATTTTGGTATATAATGAGTTGTTTTGTATGTTTTAATGATAGACATTAGGATAAAGAAAACAATAAAAAATGAATCCTTTTTTTATTATGTTATTCGTTATTCTACAGCTAAATTGATTTTAGTACTTTTTGTACCTGATTAACATATGAAGAGAGACTTATTTAGTATTCTCTCACTTAAAAGTGAAAAATAAGGAGAATTACTATGCCATTGACTACTACATATCACTTCTTTCACTTCTTAATACTGGATATCATCCTTAGTTTCCTCCTCCTTTGTATTATTATTTTTATAGATAAGTATTTCAGGGAAAATAAAGATACACGTGAAGAAAAGAGAAGAAAATATCAGAAAGATTTCATTGCCTTGTTAACAGTCGGATTAATCGTTTATTTTATGTAACATACTATAGATAATTTTTAATCACATGGAGGAGCAGCAGCATGATCCGAACAATCACTATTACACAAGACTTACAGGTCAAAGAAGATGTACCCCTTGATCACTTATCTGACCCTTCAATTAAGTGGTTCTGGGTAGATCTTGCCTCTCCATCTGAAGAGGAAGCAAAAGTGTTAGAGACGTTTTTCCACTTTCACCCTTTAGCTATCGAAGATTGTCTTCATTTATTACAACGTCCTAAACTTGATTATTATGAGGGTTACAGCTTTTTAGTTCTTCATTATTTAAATAGCCACACGTTAGATGTTGAAGAAGTAGACGTATTTATTGGAGAAAATTTTTTAGTGACCTTCCACTTTAAACCAGTACTCAGTATTGAAACAGTAGGACAACGCCTTTTACAACATCCTAGTGGATTTAATAAGGGAGTGTCCTATATTGCTTACGCGGTTCTAGACCAACTAGTGGATGATTACTTCCCAATTATGTATGAAATTGAGGATAAATTAAATGAAATTGAAAGCAGAGATRCAAAAAAATCAATTGCTTTACTAATGAATGATGTTTTTGATATCCGAAGTGATTTATTAAAGCTCAGAAAAACCATTCTTCCTATGCGTGATCTGCTATATCGAATTATTAATTCTGAACGTTTACATATACCTGCAGAGCAGAAAGCCTATTTCAATGACATCTACGATCACTTAATAAAATTAACAAGCATGGTGGAAGCCAATCGGGATATGACATCAGATATGAGAGATAATTACCTTTCACTCAACGCCAATCGGATGAACTCCATTATGATGACATTAACAATTATCTCCTCTATTTTTATCCCTCTCACCTTTGTCGTAGGGTTATATGGGATGAACTTTGATCATATGCCTGAACTTCACTGGCACTACGGATATTATATTGTTTTAGGAATTATGGCCTTAATGACAATCGGTATGATTCTTTGGTTTAAACGAAAAGGCTGGTTTAATGTAAACAAGTAGGAAGGGCTAGAAGGAAGCCTTTCTAATAATTTTTTAAAATAAAAAGCTGCATAATTCATAATAGTAATCTCTTTTAAACTCCTTGGGGCTCAAGGAGTTTTTTTTGTAATTTGTACCGAAAGAGTGATTATGTTAACTAATGTTTTATACCATATACAACCTAAAAACAGAAAAACAACTGGGTCCGTTCAGTTGTTTTTCTGTTTTTGTAAGGATGGAGAATTATCTCTATGATGCCTCACGGCGTCCTGGATAGTTTGGTCAAGGTAGTAAGAATTTATGTGTAGAAAGGAGAAAAGACTTTTAGTGTGTAATCATTAGTTTTCTTCTTCATGAGATATACATTCCTAAGTTTTGGACAATCCTATTAAAAAGTTGTCTTAGTGAGAGGAGCAGAGAGAAAATACTAATAAATATTATTATGGGATTTGTTGCACCTTGGATTTTTGGGTTTATCTTATACAAAAAGGAATCTATAATTGTTCTCTTAATTGCACCAATAGGAATGACAGTAGCCTTTATACTTAATGAATGGGGGACTAATTATTTTTGGCAGTTTGAACCAATTTTTAGAAATCGAAGTTTATCTGCACTTCCTTTAAATATGGGTTTTTATCCGGTCTTAGCCTCTTTTTTAGTTTATTTAAAAATAAAAAAGAGGGTTAATACTTTTCTGCTTTTAATTGGTTTTACTCTTTTTACTACAGGTTTTGAAGGCATTGGTTTAATCTTTGAAAAAGTAGAGTATTTTAATTCTTGGAATATTATTGGAACTTTCATTAGTTATTTAATAGCATATATTATTATTTATGTTTATTATCGAAGTTTGGTAAAACATCAAGTTTTAAAAACTTAAGCCTACGCTCTATTTTCTACGAGTTGCTCGAATCAAATAATTTGTAAGAAAGAGAATAGCAAAGGGACCAATCAAAGAAATGAAGTATACAATAAAGACCTTTTGTAATTTATCATTCATGTATATTAACTCCACCTTTATATAATAGAGTAAGTATTGAAGGATTTCTTAAATAGAATGTTCAACTAAAGAAAGATTCATTCATGCCCATTAAAAAGATGGTCTTCTTCTGTTCGTTAAACCATAGTTGCAAAAGATCTTTTCATAGGGGCTTAAGTAATTTACTCATAAAGTTTGCCTTTTCGAACATCTTAAAGTAAAAAGGATGTCTGCTTAAATGAAAAGAGAGTAACTTCCCCATCAAGTTAATTTTTTTAGCTAGAAAATTCTGAGATGAAAGATTGGAATAAAAATATGTAAAAATTTGAAGAAATTGAATATTATTATGATAAGTTCAAAGTCCTTTGGCTTAACTATTGGAAAGAGGAAGTAGTATTTACTTACCAATGGTGGATAATGATTTTAATTTTAATTCTCCCCTTTTTTCTATGGTGGATGTTGGTAGATAAAAGGAGAATAATTGAAATAAGCCTGGTTGGACTATTCATATCTGGAATTGCTTTTATACTAGATCAAATTGGTGTATCATTGCGCTACTGGATTTGTCCCTAGACCCTGACATATTTAGAAAGAGATTTATGGTTACCTGCTAACTTTTCTATAATCCCTTTCTTTTATATGATGATTTATCAATGGTTTCCTAAATGGAATAAGTATGTATTAGCAATCACGGTCTTTGCTTTTTTCGCTTCCTTTGTGGGGGAAAGCATTTTTAAATGGTTAGGAATATATAAAGTATTGAAATGGGA
>NZ_JBFULJ010000427.1:0-3245 GCF_056400385.1 Priestia sp. P5_B4 | reverse complement strand
GACTTGATCGAACTTCAAGAAAGAGCGTGATTTTCTTGAAGTTCGATCAAGTCAACCGATTCATTTTCAATTTCATGTAAAGTATGCTCCTCCTTTTGACTACTAAGCCTATACTCTACGTCTTTTGCTTTCACTTCGTTTTCATCGCAGACAGTAAGCAAATACTCGATGACTCCTTTTAATTCTCTTATGTTTCCTAGCCATTCATATTCGATAAGCAGCTTCATCGCTTCTGGATGGATATGCGTCCACGTTTTTGATTTAGAAATAAAATGATGAATCAGTAAAGGAATATCGGTTCTTCTATATCTTAAAGGAGGAATCGTTAAAGATAATACGTGTAAACGATAGTACAAATCTTCTCGAAACAACCCTTCTTTCATTTTATGTAGTAAATTGTTGTGAGTAGCTGCTATTATTCTTACATTGATCGGAATAACTCTTGTCCCTCCTACCCGTCTAATTTCTTTTTCTTGAAGCACTCTTAAAAGCTGAGTTTGTAAACGCGGACTGATATCACCAATTTCATCCAGGAAGATCGTACCTTTATCAGCGCTCTCAAACAGCCCTTTTTTGCCGCCTTTTTGGGCTCCTGTAAAACTGGCTTCTTCATACCCAAACAGCTCACTTTCTAGCAATGTATCGGTCATGGCACTGCAATTCACGGCAAGAAACGGTCCGTTTTTACGTGTAGAATGATTATGGATAGCCTGAGCAAACAGCTCTTTTCCTGTACCGGTTTCTCCTTGAATTAAAATAGGGTACTCAGTAACCGCCATTTTCCGGGAAATTTCAATCGTTTTAAGCAAAGCTGGGTGTTCTCCGATAATATCTTGATAATTATACTTAGCAGAAAAGCCGTTTTTTCTAAGTTCTGACTGCGCTTTTCCTTCTATTTCAACAGCTTGATTCACACTTTTAAACGTTGCTACCGTAGTATTGCTTTCCTGAATCATAGACTTATAGATAACCATTTCGTATCCGTTTACGTTAAAGTACTGACTTTTCTCGTCGGACGATGTAATAAACTCCACAAGGCCTTCGTTAAAAATGACATGTTGAATTTCACGATCTACAACATTAGAAGAAGATAGCTGAAACAATGATTCTAACCTTTTATTAAATAACGTAATTCTTTTATTGAAATCCACGGCCAGGATCCCATCTTCTACTACATTTACAACACTCTTTACATGGAGGTGAAGTTCTTTCATTTGCCCTTCTGCTTCTATTAGCTTTTTTTGCAGCTCAATAATATTTCGTAAATAGCGATCCCAAATAATTGAATGATTAGACTGATTAAAACCAAATGATTTTATAAGTTCAAAAATGGTCGCCATATCAAAAAGCCTAACGCCTATATCAATTACATGTTTTACATATGGCGGACATAAGTGAATCTCACCTGGAGAAACAGCAACTTCCACACCTTCGTAATAGGTCTTTTGCTTTTTAAAAGGAATAAACTGAACATGATTAATACCTACTTGATAGAGAGATTCTATTAATTTAAGGGTTTCTTTATCGTCATCGTTTACAATTAATACTTTTGTATGGGCGGGGATTTGCAGCAATTCATTTATATGTTTATGGTGAATCGTTCTATTTCCTACAATTTCATGTGCATGCTGAACGTCTAATCTGTCCTTCAGTTCGTGCTTTATACTCTCTGATGAATAGAGTACAACATCGCCATCAATTTCACCCGGTAATTCTTCGTCAATCGCAAAGCATTCAATAAAAATGTAATCGTCTAGCAGCTCTTTTAATTGATTGTGCAAAATGATTCTAGTTTGCTTGCTTCCTGTTATTAAAACTAATTTCTTTTTCATCGTATGAACACCTTTCTACAGGCCTTTAAATTTGCTTGCCTTCAGAGATTAGTCTTGGAATACTGTACCTATCATTTTATACGTTGCCCTGCATTTCATCTAGCGGACGTTTGTCCCTATTGCAAATAAAAATAAGTAGAAAAAAGTGCCTCCGCTTTAATAGGTGGAGGCACAATATGCTAAAGTGCTAGATGCATTGAATTACTGTCTGTTCTCTTTTTATTTAATAGCTACTTTTATTGGTTTGATATCTAACGCAACTTTCACAATGGAATAATCGTCTTTTTGACCGTCTGTATAAGCCCAATAACCATTGCTTTCAGCACTTTTTCGGAAGGTAAGCTCAAAACCTTTGTTTTGGTTAAATGCATAGCTCTTTATTTCTTTACTCTGAGCGTTATCAACAAGATCGTAAGCTAAGAACTTGCTTAGTACACCGTGCGGAGAGAAAAGACCTGTATTTCGTCCAACTTTTTCACTGTAGTATTCATTTTTTCTAGTAGATGTTTTAGCTGGGTTTATGACGATTTCTTTTGTTGTGAGATTTACTTTGTCGCCTGGAGTGATACAAGAGATAAGAATATTTTTGTAATCACTCGGAAATTTGTCATTTGCCTGTACCTTCGCTAAGTCAACTAGCGTAATACCGCCTCTTCCCACAACTTCTATTTGTTTTGCTTTATTATTTACCACCATAGCAGTATCTTCATCAATTCCGTATGAAAGCTGATTTTTATTTCCTTTTTCATATGCTGTTGCAATAAGACGTCCGAGTCTTGCTTTGTTGTCAAAATGCTGATCAACAAGACCGTATTGGAAAAAGCCAAGACCTTTTTCCAAATAAGCAGGCCCGCCTTCTTGCTGAGTCATATCATTATATGTGTTTGTAAATCCGTAAGAAAGAGCTCCGTAGCTATCTCCGCCTGCGAGCATAGTATTACTCATAATTGCAGCGCCTGCGCTCGTACCGCCAAGTACTGCCCCGTTTTTATACGTATGCCGTATAGCTTGTAAAACTTTTGAGTCCGAACCATTTTCATTACGCAAGGAGCCCGTAATCAAGGTTTGATCTCCTCCTACAAACCAAATGCCCGTTAGCCCTTTGACTTTTTGCGCTAGTTTATCACTGTTCATATTTGTTTTCCAAGTCGACTCATTTTCAGAAGTCCCTTTAAAGTCATGGTTCGAAATAGGTAAAATCTCTATATTTTCCGCTTTCACTCCGTATTTAATTAAATCACTTTTAAACTGATTAGAAGAGTCGAACTTAGTACTCGCTGCAGGCACAATTCCTATTTTGGCTTGTTTTCCTCCTGCAAGATTAATAAACTTGTTATACACTGAATGCAAGCAGCTTGCCGCTGTTTTTAACAGCCATTATAGCACCCATTGTTACCATCGTGCTGCTGGCAC
>NZ_JBFULJ010000426.1:0-3250 GCF_056400385.1 Priestia sp. P5_B4 | reverse complement strand
GCTATCAAAACACCAAATACAATGAGATAAAAGTTCTTTCAAAAAGTGAGAACCTCATCTATTTCGAAAATACTGTTCTCTTTTGGTCATTCCCTGTTGCTGTATTTCAAGCTTTTAAAGAAATTTATATCTTAACGTACCTTTTTGAGGCACAAGAACAGAAATACTACTATGATATGCATAACCTAAATTACTCATATAAAGCTGTTCAGAAGATAAATGATAAATATGTACTGGTAGATCATGCAGACAAGGAACCTTACAACAAAGAACTAATTAAATCCTTGATTAATATCTATGAAGGAAAATTAAATGATATAGGTACAGAACCATTTGCGTTGTCTGTTTCGTGGTATGAGAAGGAAAAGAATAAAAAGCTGGTAGAGAAAATGAAAAAGAACCTGTATTCATACTTTAGAACACATGCAGTTACACTGACAAAAGACAATATGTGGACAAGCTTCAAAGCACACAAAACTAATTTAAAGGGAAAAGGTTATACAAAAGGTTTTGTTTCACATAATTCTCGTGCTACTAATGAATTTAAAAATAAAATTTCTCTAGCCTACGTAATAAATCGCTTCATGCATCCTTACAAATATAAATTTTTTAAATCACATGGCATTAAAGTCAATCAGGACTTATTTGCATTGTCCGAACTAATTCAATGGATTTGGAGAAGCAGAATACGTGAAGAGAAAGGCATTAATCTTTACCTCCCTTCCAATCGTATGAGGACCATCTTAAAAAATTATCTAGAAAGCGAACTATAAAAACCATAAATAAAAATATTCACCTTAAGTGAAGTCTACTAAAGAAAAGCACCTTAATACATCGAGGTGCTTTTTTAATTAAAATACTTTATTGATTTACTTTTGGTTTTTTATTCAAAAATTCTTTTGCTTTGTTTAATACAAATTTATATCTTGAATTATTTTCTAATACCTCTAGCATTAGACTTTCTTTTACTCCTAATTCTTTAACTATAATTAGAGTAGCTATTGCTTTTAACCTTTGAATAGCATAAAACTTTTCAAGGGTTGTTTCTAATAATTTTTTCTTTTCACTTTTATCATAGTGCGTTAGATAATTGCGTGTATCCACTAATTGTTGTATAAATCTGTCTCTATTGTCACTATTACCTATTAAGKAAAGCTTAGAATCCTTTTCAAGGCTATTAATTATCTCTTTTAAACGCTTATTTAATGAGTATTCATTCCCATGCTTTAGCTTCTTTTCAATTGTTTGTAMAAAATCCTCTGGCAATGAACTTTTAGCATAATTAATTAACTGGGCTACATTTTGATTATAATAATCCTCTTCAAAAAGCTTACCCTCGTAAACATGGCGATGATAAATCTCTAGGATTTGTATAGTATTTAAGAAAGTTTTATGTAGATAATCTTTCTCAATATAATAGTCAGTGAAATAAAGGGTACGTACTGTATCTAAAGTGTTTCTTTTTTCAAACCATGAATTTAATATATTATTGAAATTCTCTTCTATGTGTGAAAACTTAACTAGTATATCTTTTTCTTTAAACTCTGGCTTGAATTTTGATTTGTCCTGTGATTGAAAGTATTTGTATCGGGGGCGATAAGTTTCCGAATTTCCTTCTCTAATTTCTTCTTTACCGATAAACTCAATCTGTTCGAAATAGACAGTACTTCCTATAAACAAAATTAATAGTTCTCTTAGTGAAAAAATATTTTCCTTGAACCATTCCATACTTTGTGAGTGTTCAGGAGTTATATATAAGATACTCTTACYACTCCAATTTATCTCTTCATGGAGAACTCCACTGAATTTAGTAAGGTGTCCTTCCTCTATGTGTGAATTAATTGAAGGTATATAATACTTAAACGCGGATGGTCTAGTATAGGTTATTTTTCTATCTCTTACAAAGTGGTCTGTTTGATCATAAGTTGTTTCCTGTAGAAATACATCTCTTTTGAACCAAGTAGAAAGATAAGTTGGTGCAAATGAACAGTAACTAAACTGAATATCGTTCATTTGATGAAAATGCCCTCCTACAAGAAATGAGTTTACTTGATAGCTTTCTGTTGCATATCCAGGGAAACTAGCCGAGACTCCGTTTGAATACGCACTAAATAAAGTGAATTCTTCTCCCTTATCCGATCTCCCCCAGACAATATCTTGATTTGTTGGTTCCATAAACATACGTTCATTAGACTCTAAAGTACCCATTAACTCTAATTCAATCTTGTCTTGTTTATAAAATAAAATACCTGGGACATGTTCTTCCTTTTCTGGTAACCACCAAAAACCTTTMACTTGAAAATCTTCAAACATTGTTTTACCCATAGCTTTAGAATTAGCCATTACCCCCACTTCCCTTCAGCTAATATAATAGCATAATTAACCAATTTAAAGGCAGAAAAGCACCTGCACTAACATAAAAAAACCCACAAAGTGGGATTGATAATTTAAGCAGTTTCTTTTTTTGTTCGTTTCTTTTTTTCCTTCTCTTCTTCCTCTAATTTTTTTTGATAAGTCGGAAACCCTTTACTGTGTTCTTCTAATAATTCTTTAGAATAAAACCAGTTCGTGCTATTTAATTTATCTAAATGATCGTCCATGGCTTCCCAATCTAAGATAATATCAATTGCCGAACTCTTATATTCTCCCCCATGTTCAATTACATGTTCAATGAGATAAGCTACTGCCTTTCTAGACCAATTTTCACTATCATATTTATTATTCCTAGGATTATCTGGAATCTCTAAAATATCTTCAATAATAATATCTGTAATATGCTTGATTCTGTCCGTGTAGCTTTCTAGCATCGCTAAAATTACGGGTTGATCCTTTAAATACTTTGTTATTTCTTTTCTATCGTTATAGTACCCAATCTGAACGTCTATAAGTTCCTCAATGATTTTCTTTGTGTCTTTCATGATGTAAGCCTCCCTCTAAGATGCATGTCCTATATTGTAACAGTAACTTTTTATTAAACCATAAAAAACAGGTTAAGAACTTATTAAGATAATGTTTCAGGATTATTTCCTCTTGTTATCACACTTATTTATCTTGAGTATTAATGTTCAACATCACCAAGGTTCTTAGCAATTTTGTTCAATAATTCTTTTACTTCTTCATTTTTTTCTTCAATCTTCATTTGCTTTTCAGCTACCATTTTAAAACCACGGTTTAAACTATTCTCTAACTCGGCTATATTAATATCCATTTTATTAAATCCATTTAGCCTGATTTTGTTTAATTCTTCTAC
>NZ_JBFULJ010000425.1:0-3252 GCF_056400385.1 Priestia sp. P5_B4 | reverse complement strand
GGCTTGAAAAAAGCGGATGGATCGTTCGAAAAGCAGGCAGTGATAAACGAGAGCGCATCGTTTATTTATCTCCTCAAGCGAAGAAAAAACTTCCGGAAATCCAGCAAGAAATTGAACGTTTGGAAGAAAATTTGCTGATTGCTTTATCCGACAGCGAACAAGATCAGCTTATTTCGTTATTAAAGAAAATTTGTAAATCTACAGAAAAGGGTGAAATGAATGACGAACCAGCAGGAGCCAATCTGGACTAAAAGCTTTATCAGTATTGCGATTACTAACTTTTTTATTTTTGTCGTGTTTTATGCATTGCTGACGCTGCTGCCGATTTATGTATTAGACGCCTTAGACGGCACGAGTACGCAGGCAGGGCTTGTTGTTACTATCTTTTTATTATCTGCGATTATTGTTAGACCATTTTCAGGGAAAGTCATTGAAAACATTGGAAAGAAAAAAACGCTTGTATTTAGTACCCTCATTTTTGCGCTTTCTTCCTTCTTATATATGTTCATCCACCATTTTAACGTGCTTTTATTACTGCGCTTCTTTCAAGGGATTTCATTCAGCTTAGCAACAACCGTCACCGGAGCGATTGCAGCGGATTTAGTTCCCGCTAAACGACGAGGAGAAGGGCTTGGCTACTTCGGAATGTCAATGAACTTAGCCGTTGTTGCAGGGCCGTTTTTAGCACTAACGCTTCATCAATACATGGCATACAACATTATTTTTCTTGTATTTGGCGTGATTATGCTCGTTGGCTGGCTGTGCGGAATGATGGTCAAAAATCTTCAAGAAAACGCTGCTCCGTCAGTAAAGAAATCATTTTCACTGAGCGATTTGTTTGAAAAGAAATCCATGCCGATTTCATCTGTAGGTATTCTCGTTTCTTTTTCGTATGCAAGTATTATTTCTTTTATTTCTGTGTACGCACAGTCGCTTGGATTGATTAAAACAGCAAGCTTTTTCTTTGTCGTGTTCGCAGCTGCGATGCTGATTTCACGACCGTTTACAGGAAGATTATTTGATAAATCTGGCCCAAACATTGTGATTATTCCATCATGTATTGTCTTTGCGATTGGTCTATTTAGCTTAAGCCTTACACATTCTTCTTGGATGCTGCTGTTTTCAGGTGCATTAGTAGGACTAGGCTATGGAACGCTTCTTCCTAGCTTCCAAACGCTTGCGATTCAAGCGGCGCCTGCTCACCGAAGCGCATATGCAACTGCTACATTCTTTACGTTTTATGATAGCGGTATTGCGGTTGGTTCATTTGTATTAGGAATTGCAGCAGGTGCTTTAGGGTATTCAAAACTCTACTTTGCGCTTGGTATTTTTGTTCTTTTGATTACACTTTACTACAAGTGGATTGCAAATTTACGTCAAAAACAAAAAGCAGCAAATATCCAGGTGGGGATGAAATAAAAAAGCTCGGCGTAATACACGCCGAGTTTTTTTCTGGATTTTTTACAGGACTTTGGAAGGGAAGCATATTTAAGTCAAAAGGTACTAGCCAATTCCTATCCATCTGCACCATACTTTAACAGAGGAACCATTTACATATAAAACTTCTTGGATGAAATACAAAACAAAGGAGAACAAAGATGAAAGTAATGAAACCTCTTATGGTCACAGCGCTAGGGCTTAGTCTTGCCACTTTTTATGAAGGCGCTTTTCCTGCAGAAAAAGCTGTGCAAGTACAGGCTGCTACAGATGAAAATGTGATTGCTGACAAAGCAAAAACGTATGAAGGAGCGGATTATACGTCTGGAGGAGAGACGCTAAGCGAAGGGTTTGACAGCTCTGGCTTCGTTCAATATGTGTTTAAGCAAGCGCTCGATACAACGCTGCCTCGTTCCGTAAAAGAACAGTCAGGGCTTGGAACAGACGTAGATAAAAACGAGCTGCAAGCGGGCGATGTATTGTTTTTTGACACCAATGAAAACGGTGAAGTGAACGTAGCCGCTATTTATATCGGAGACGATGAGATGATTTATGCATCTTCTTCAGACGGAAAAGTCGTGGTGAAAAACATTTCAAGCAGCGCGTATTGGTCATCACATTTCGCCAAAGCAAAGCGCATTACAGGAGCACCGGAAATTGCAAAAGATAATGAAGTTATTGCAGAAGCGCTAAAACATCTCGGCACACCATATATATTTGGAGGCGAGTCGCCAACGGACGGTTTTGATTGTTCCGCATTTGTTGCATATGTATTTCAACACGCATCGGACGTCTACCTTCCGAGATCAACCGATCAGCAGTGGCAAGTTGGAGAAGAAGTTGCTCGCGCAGATTTAAAGCCAGGAGACGTTATCTTTTTTAAAGACACGTATCGTGAAGGGATTTCACACGTCGGTATCTATGCAGGCGGCAATCAGTTTATTCATGCCAAGCGCAGCGAAAATGTGACGGTTGATTATCTGACAAGCAGCTACTGGACGTCTAAGTACGCAGGAGCAAGGCGCTACGATAACTTATCGCTGTCAAAAGACAACCCATTTGTGACCGAATCTCTTAAATATGTAGGAGAAGTACCTTATGCACAAGGTGGGACAAGTCCTTCTACAGGCTTTGATACGGCTGGTTTTGTTCAATACATTTATAAAGAAGCAGCTGGAAAAGAAATTCCGCGCTATGCGAGTCAGCAGTGGGAAGCAGGAGAAACCATTTCACAATCTGACTTGAAGCCGGGAGATCTCGTCTTTTTTGAAGGAAGTTCACTTATTCCATCTATCTATATTGGAAATGACTATGTCGTTCACGTATCCACATCTGAGGGCGTGAAAATTACAAACTATAAAGTAGACAGCTACTGGGCTCCTAAATACTACGGAGCAAAGCGCATGCCATAAAGGTAAAAACCAAGACAGTCTGGGGCTGTCTTGGTTTTTTAATAGGTAGCCAATTGTTTTTGTATGTCTTTGATTCGCTCTAGCGTTATCCCTTCCCGCTGCTCGACGGCTAAAGGGTGATTCGTTGGCTCTAACTCGATGAGTGGTCTTGTTCCAACAGATCTTGTATGCACATTCGTTTTTAAATTTAACGTTTCCGGATAGCCTGGAATTGAAACTGAAAACCAGCCGAAATAAGGCGGTTCATTTTCTCTTTTGTCACTTTCCCATAAATCTATCATTCGATGAAAATTTTCTTCGCTTAAAGAAACCCATATGTTCCAAGTGAAAAATTTTTCTTCATTAAAAACAGGAATTTCAACACAGCCTCTTACGAAAAACTGTTCTTGATTCATGATACAAA
>NZ_JBFULJ010000424.1:0-3253 GCF_056400385.1 Priestia sp. P5_B4 | reverse complement strand
CAGTCGCTGTAACTGCTTTTTATTTTTAGATGATGAGCTGATAAATGGCCTCTCCGAGCAGCAAGAACCACGTAAACATGCAGATCACTCCAAATACGTACGTCGTTTTACGTGCAGAAAAATACAAACAACTCAACAGGGAAAGGTATCCAAAACTTAAGAAAAGGGCATTTTAAAAGTAACGAAATTTTTCTTACTTAAAAGGATGGATTATATTGACAGCAAACCAACAGGAATATCTAAAAAAGATAMATAGCATACAAGAAAATCTAGCCAAAACGTGGGCTGAATACTGGCAGCAATACTCCACTCCAGGCTCTTGGCAGTTTTGGGTTACCTTGGGGGCTTTCATTTTACCTTTAGTCATTCTCTATTTTTTTATTGATCGAAAAAAAGCCTTTCACTTAGGGTTTTATGGATTTAACGTGCACGTTTGGTTTCACTATAGTGACACCGCTGGAGTTTATAACGGGCTGTGGACGTATCCTTACCAAATCAACACAATCATACCCGTAAGCTTTAGCCTAGATGCTTCGCTTATTCCTGTCTCTTTTATGCTTCTTTATCAATGGACAATTAACCATCATAAAAATTACTATGTATATGCAACTGTTCTTTGTTTGTTTTTTGCTTTTATTTTCAAACCGCTATTAACAGGGATTGGCTTTTTCCAGCTGCATGAATGGGCTACTTACAGTTATTTATTTGTAGTTTATCTGGGTGTGATACTGCTATCAAAATGGATTACCAATCTGTTTCTTTATTTTGAAAAACAACATTAAATTTGATAAGTCCACTCAATAAAAAAACGTAAGCCTTTTTGAAAAGATCTTACGTTTTTTGTGATTGTTTTATTTACTAGCTGTCTGCTTCCTCAGAAGGTAACAGGCTTTGTTCATCTCAAAGCATTTTGCAGGCAGCTCCTTTTCTTTGTGTTAATTTAGAACATACTGCATCTAGCAATAATAAAACTTCTGTTAGCAGCAAAAATCTCACTTTTTCTAAGCCCTGCTTAAATTAGCGTTGTATAAGTCCATTAAACTGCTTAAATCATCCAACAACGGGCAGTGGCCTACGCCTTTCATAATTTTTAACGTCGCATTTTCCCCTATGCCTTTCGCGATGTCAGATGCATCTCTTGTGGAAACCATCTTATCTTCATCGCCTTGAATAACCATAGTAGGGATCGTAATTTTTTCCACCTCTCCTGACCCTTCCACAACACCATTAAAATCGTTTGAAATATTAAATCTCATGAGTGCGTAATTGATATCAATTAAATTTCGCTGCTTGATCGTTCCTTCTAAATATGTTTCAAATTGATCAGCAGACGGCTTATTTTTTGTATATAAAAATTGACGCAGCATCATTTTTAAAAACCATGTGTTTTTTGTTTCTTTTGCGTTTTCTACCATTCTAAATGCTTCTTTTACTTCTTCTTTGGTTTGTATAAAGTTGTTAGGAATAGGCAGTTCTAGGAACGTTCTTCTTGGAATGGGGTAGCCTTTAATGTTGACGGAGCTTAAGAGAATTAAATTTTTGGCATCATTCGGATGATCAATCACATATTGCATAGCAACTGCTCCTCCTAATGACCACCCGCTTATTGTAAAAGCAGACAACTTTAAAGCATCCGCAAACAGTTTGACATCATCTGATAAGTCTTTGATTGTGTGGATAGGTGTATGATAAGTGGAGTCTCCAAATCCTCTTAAATCGATCGCATAAGCTGTGATATGTTCTGGAAGTTCATTCATTAACACATCCCAGTTAAGGGAAGAGTTCATGTTTCCGTGAATTAACAAAAGTACCTCTTTTCCGCCTTTTTTCATTCGGTAATTTACTGTTTCTCCATTCGGTAACTCTACTTTTGCTTGTTCTAAAACAGATACGGTCATCGCTATTTTCCTCTTTTCTTATATAATTAGAACGATCGGTAGCATTTATTTTTTAATACCCTATTTATCAAGATTTAAGCAGTTAGAAAGAAGTTGTACAAAAGCCAACATAATGCTATGTTATTCTACTTGCTAAAAAAGACAGCCAAATATGCGATTCGGCTGCCTTTTTATAATGAAGAAATATACGAATGAGCAACAAGGCCATTACTTTTTCGGTGCGTCTAATGCTTGATAGGCAAGCTGATATTTCCCGCCTTCAGCCACTTCTGCATGGTACAGAGCTTTAAGAGCAAAGTTTTTTTCAAGGCTGTGCTCTTTCATCAGTCCATTCAGCTTACCTTGTAGTTCCTGATTGTCTTTAATGAGCTGTTTCATCTGTGATTTTAAATATTTCATGGTGTTTTCCGCTCCTTTCACTTGATGAATATCTATCAAGTATATCACTTAAGGATAGGATAATGGTAAAACGACTTACAATTAAGCGATTAAATCTGTACAGCTCTGTTCTTTAAGCGTCCTACAAGCGGAACGACGATGATACCAGCGATAACAACTTGCATCACATTCCCCGGTATAGAGCCAAGCGGAAGGATCCAGTTATGATAAAGAATCACTTCGGCAAAATAGTAGCCTACGATTTTTACAATCAGCGCAGCAGCAACTGCCAGTGTGTTCACAAGTGCTCTTTTACCAGGTGCTTTTTCTGAGATAAGACCTGCTAAAAAGCCCATTGCCCCTACGATAATAAACGTAAACGGCGCCCATGCTGTCCAGCCGGAGATGAGGTCGAATAACCCCATTCCAAAAGCCCCGGCGATGGCTCCTGTCTTTTTGCCGTAAATAAAGGCTGCTATAAAAAGAGGAACGTTGCCTAAATGGATGAGGCCTCCGTTACCCATGATTGGAAGCTTGATGTTGATAAACATTGTCGCTACAAACGTCAGTGCGATAAAAAGTGCATGCATAGATAAAGCTTTGATTTTGGTTGATTCTCTTGGTGAGTATGTTGAATTCATCTGTTGACCTCTTTCTTTTTTTACTACTATCATACTCCTAATTACATACTTAATAAATACGTAAAACTATTTATTTAGTAAGATATATCATTCTAGCAGCACAAAGGGATCCGCCAACTTCAAAAATTGTCCTATCCGTTCTTAAAAAAATAAAGCTGCTTCTGCTTCCTTTAGCAGACTGCGGCGCCTAATTTTTGTTATGGTAAAGAGTCTGTTCGGGCATAATATGAGCAAATCGTTCTTTTTCAAGAGTTGACGAAGGCTGATAAATATGAGAAGTTATATGTTTGTAGAAATGAATGGAATAACCTAGAATTCCAGCGGAACCTGTTACTA
>NZ_JBFULJ010000423.1:0-3257 GCF_056400385.1 Priestia sp. P5_B4 | reverse complement strand
GAAGAGAAAAAGACTGAACCAAAGCAGAAAACACTCCCGAACCAGCCAAAAGGCACACAGGATCTATTGAACTTTGATGATATTATCGTTCCTGAAGTCTTTAAGAACTCTTCAGGAACGATAATATCATMAAAGTTCAATAGATCCTGTGTGCCTTTTGGCTGGTTCGGGAGTGTTTTCTGCTTTGGTTCAGTCTTTTTCTCTTCTGTAGGCTCTTGTTGCACTTCCGGCTGAACAGCCTTCACTTCTTTCTTCTCTTCCTTTGCTACAGATTGAGAAATAGGTTCTTGTACTTCTTCCTGTGCAGTAGATTCCGTGTTCTTTTGGGCTTCAGAAGGCGTAGATGCTTCTTGTTTAGGTTCTTTTTTCGCATCTGACTCATTCTTCTCTTTGTCATTTTTATTTGGGAGAACGGTAATCTGAAAACAGATGACCCCTACTTCACCAGGACATTCATCAATGGGAATGTCTAACGTTGGTTCCCCTTGAATTAACACCTTTTCATGCATGATGCTTTTCTTCGTGAGCCCTGTTTTATTAAAAGCTTTCTTCGCAACAAATACGGTATACGAAATAAASGTRCTCTTCTTYAAYCCTTTAGGCGCAGATGGTGACCCTTTTTCACGCATATCAAAGGCAACRTAGCGATCRTATTCTCGTAGTGGTCCTGTGGCTGATCCGGTTAACGTAATTTTATGTGGCATAATGTTATCCTCCTGCGTAGATTATTAGTTATTGTTTATTTAGAACACAGTTCTAAATAAACACGTTCTATTAAAACATCAGCTTCTAAGAGATTTCTACTTTTTTGATTAGGAAGCTGTGTCTCTTAACTGGTTATGTTGACGCAAACATTCTTGTTCCTCTGGCTTTAAAGCTTGTCCTAGGTCTTGTTTTACCTGAGATATCTCCAACAAACTATACGTAGAGCTGTGCTCCTGCAGCAAGTTTTCTTCTTCTAGCGTAAGTTCTTGTCCTAAATCTTGCTTTAACTGGATCATTTCAAGCTGTTGCTCCAATGTAACTTCTGTTTCTTGTGTAGATTCTTCTTGCTGCTGTTCAGCTTTTAACCAATCAGGAACCAGTTCCTTACGGATAATATGTTTTGGTGTAGCCAATGTTCTTGTTTCGCTTTCGTTATGTATAACTTCTTGTTGATGTGCGTATACTGATGAATAATCCTGTCCTTTAGGGTCTACTAATTCGTAGAATTGATTTTTCGCAATTTGATAGATTAATCGACACATATCCCCTAGGGATAAAGGTTTTCCTTTTTGATTAGCCTCATGTACATATTTATCTAATCCAACAATCGTTGAATATGCGATCTCATGTATTTGCTCTTTCTCAATCTTAATCTCTGTATCTCGTTTTACGGCTTTTGCAGCATTTTGAATACGAGCATAAAAGTCTTGTAGTTGATGTCCATATTTACCTGCATAGACTTGATTGACTTTTTTAGGCACACCTTTGATATAGCTGAATGACTGTGAAACAGACATTAAATAATTATTTATATGATTTACAGGTAAATCAAGGTTAATAAAGGCATTAGGTGATTTATCGGCCTCTAAGCTTGGTGTATCAACGTTTTCAGCACTTTCTGGATGCGTCACAGGACATGTCACAGGAGTGGTCATTTCTTCTTGCTGAAGCGTTTGTATACCTGTTGTATCATGAGCAAAAAAGATTTCGTCGCAAATGTGATGAAAGTTCTTATGGCTTTTAAGGATAAATACATAACTATCAGGATGAGTACCTGTTGCATCTTCTTTAATGTAACGTGCCACAAGTACAAACGGAGTCGCTTTTAACGAGCGTACAAAACGAGAAACCGTACTTTTGGAAACATTAAATTTTTTCATAAGCGTTTCAGAACGGATTGCTTGAATGCCCGTAGCCACTAGGTTATAGATGACATGATCGAGCATTTCCATTCTCTTTTTAGGAAATTCTTTATGTATGGCTGATTGTTGTTGTTTAAAGTGGGTACGAAGACTTTCTAAAAACTCTTCTTTCTTTTTCCGAAGTGTGGACTTGTGGGTCCATAACCATTTGAACCGTCCATTGAAGGTGTCTACATCTTTTAAATAGCAGGTTAATATTTTTGTCATTTGTTCATCGTCTCCTTTAAGGAACACAAAAAAGACACTGCTTCCCTCGAAAAAGGAAAACAATGYCTTGATTTTGATGAACTAAGCCCTTGAAATAGATGTCAATTTCATATAAAATAAAAMCATAAGTTTTATTTTATAGAAAAACTAAATCTATTAACAAGAGACTTCGACAAGTGTTTTCCCTACCGTMTTTAGGGGGAACGGTTTAAGWGTGYTRSYMRCACTWCTTAAACAGTTGAAGTCTTTTTTCTATTCCGGTCATTTTTGTTAGTTTTATTATAGCGTTAATTAATCTYATAATTCAATAAAAATTAGTAATATATCTCAAAAGAATCAATTTTACTTCTTTTACGGGTTAAAAATCCTATCTATATTTAAATAATTTTATTGTAGAAGGAAGTAAGAGAAAATATTTCTGAAAACTAAAACAAATAAAAACAGCTTCTAACTAMTTATCAGTAGTTAGAAGCTGTTTTTATTTGTTGAACATTCTTTTCCATATACTTTTTCCTTGTTCTTTTTGAATCTCGGTCATAGCTGAATGGATAGAATCTAATTTTTTAAGTAATTGATCATTCACTTCTTTTAAACGCTGATTATCTTGTTCAAGTTTATTCATCTGCTCTTTTATCTCTATAACATCCTTTTTTTCTGCTAAATTTCCAGATGGAAGCGTTAATTGTTCTTTCTTCTCCATTTTTTTATCCATTTCTTCTATTTTTTTAGCAAGTAATAAAAAGGCTTCTTTAAAGGAGTTTTCGTTTATATCTTCTTCATTTACATCCTTATCAATCACTTTTGTTTGTTCGTCACTCATTAAATTTGCTTTAATTAATTCTTCACGAATCATTTCATTGGGTGCATGTTTTCCGAATTTCTCCTTTAGTTCAATAATCTTCTTAATTTTTTTATCTTCATCAGTGAATATATACCTTATTCTCCCGATTCTCTTGTGGCGTACTAATCCGACTTCGCACCAGTCGCGTAATTGATGATTTTCTATATTGAATTTTCTAGCAACTTCTGAAATAACCATTGTTTCTTCGCTCAAAATTATACCTCCTTTAAAGATAATTTAATCTAATTGAGTTAGAAACTTCTTATATATAGTAAATTTAGTGACTCAATTAAGTCTAACTT
>NZ_JBFULJ010000422.1:0-3257 GCF_056400385.1 Priestia sp. P5_B4 | reverse complement strand
TGAAAGAGGTGTTCGGTCTGGATGCAGAAGATTTAAATATTGATCTTGGACCGCTAGGCAGCCTGCTTTAAGCGGTCAGTAGGAGGAACAGTATGGCAGTCGAACATAATATGCAGTCAAGTACGATTGTAGATGTGCTCGAAAAGATTTTGGATAAAGGAGTCGTCATAGCGGGGGACATCACCGTAGGAATTGCAGATGTTGAGCTATTAACGATAAAGATCCGCTTGATTGTGGCTTCGGTTGATAAAGCAAAAGAAATCGGCATGGACTGGTGGGAAAATGATCCCTATCTCAGTTCAAAAGGAGCCAATAACAAAGCGCTCGAAGAAGAAAATAAAATGCTGCATGAGCGGTTAAAAACGCTTGAAGAAAAAATAGAAACGAAACGTTAAAAACTGTACGCTACTTAAAAAATGGAGGGATTTACAATGGCAACTGAAACAAAATTAGATAACACACAGGCAGAAAACAAGGAAAATAAAAATACGGAAAACGGTTCAAAAGAAAAGAACGGTTCAAAAGCAAGCAAAACAACAAGCAGCGGGCCAATCAAACGAGCGGTAGCAGGAGGCATCATCGGTGCAACGATTGGATATGTATCGACTCCTGAAAATCGAAAAAGTCTCCTTGACCGCATTGATACAGACGAATTAAAAAGCAAAGCATCTGATTTAGGAACAAAGGTAAAAGAAAAATCAAAAAGCAGTGTGGCCAGCCTGAAAACATCTGCGGGAAGCTTGTTTAAAAAAGATAAAGATAAAGATAAATCAAAAGATGATGAAGAAAACGTAAATTCTTCTAGTAGCGAACCAGAAGACGATAACGTTCAAGAGTACGACGAGTTAAAAGAAGAAAATCAAACTCTTCAAGATCGCTTATCACAGCTTGAAGAAAAAATGAACATGCTTGTTGAGCTTAGCCTCAATAAAAATCRAGACGAAGAAGCGGAAGATACAGATTCCGACGAAGAAGAGAACGATGAAAACGAAGAAAACGAGCAGGACGACGAAAACGAAGAAGAAACATCTAAGCCTCGTAAAAAGGATAAAAAAGAAGCTGAGCAAGAAGAGGAAGAAGAAAGTGAAAGTGACGAAGACAGCGAGGAAGAAGAGGAAGATTCTCGCTCAAACAAAAAAAATAAAAAAGTAAAATCAGAAGAAGAAGACGAAGATGAAAGCGAAGAAGAAAAAAAGGAAGCGAAACCAAAAAAGTCAACAGCTAAAAAATCAAAAAATACAAAAGCAAAGAAAAACACGGACGAAGAAGATGATGAAGCAACATCTCTTTCTAGTGAAGACGATACAACAGCCTAAGACGTAAAGGAGGAAAGAAAGACATGAGTACAGGCCCTTCTTTTTCAACTAAAGACAGTACGCTTGAATACTTTGTGAAAGCTTCTAATAAACACGGCTTTTCACTTGATATTTCATTAAATGTAAACGGCGCTGTGATTTCCGGTACCATGATTTCAGCAAAAGAATACTTTGATTACTTAAGCGAAACGTTTGAAGAAGGCAGTGAAGTGGCTCAGGCGCTAAGCGAACAATTCTCTTTAGCAAGCGAAGCGAGCGAATCAAACGGAGAAGCAGAAGCCCATTTTATTCATTTAAAAAATACAAAGATTTACTGTGGAGACAGTAAATCTACTCCTTCTAAAGGAAAGATCTTTTGGAGAGGGAAAATAGCAGAAGTAGACGGGTTTTTCTTAGGAAAGATTTCTGATGCAAAATCAACGAGTAAAAAGAGTTCATAAAAAACGGCGGGGTGATTGCCCTGCCGTTTTTTAGTGATGTGATGACATGTGCAGCTTCTTTTTTCGATACATGAGGGGAGTCATCTTCATTTCTTTTCGAAACTGATTAATAAAATAGCTTGTACTATTAAACCCTACTTGATAAGCGACGTCCGTCACATTTGCTTCTGCTTGCTGCAGCATAACTAAGCTTTGCTGAATTCGATAGTTTAATACATAGGTCAAAGGAGATTTTTTTAACATTTTCTTAAAATATCGACAGCATTCAGAACGGCTCAATTGTCCGGATTTGGCAATATTATCAAGCGTAATCTTTTCAGCAAAGTGCAAATGAATCCAATTGAGCATTTGCTTCATCCGCTGATTTTTGATCATTTCTTTTTCATTGTATTTCAGCTGCAAACCGTTAAGAATTAAATTTTTCCAAAGTATGCTGAGTTCAGAGGCAATCTCTATTTCATAGTGGTGCGGCTGCTTATGAATCCATGTGTGTATCTTATGTATAGACTCTAACACGTTGTTTCCCCAGGCTTGCTTTGGACTGATGAATAAATGTGATAGATTCGTTGCATGAATGTAGGGATAAACGTAATTTGTAAAAAGCTCTTGCGGCACAAGAAAATGAGGAGAAACATTTAAACAAATGTACACGCAGCCGGATTTGTTTATATCTTCAGTCATATGAAGACATCCGCTGTTAATAAACAGTCCGTAGCCTTGTTTTACAATCACTGTTTTTTCGTTTATTTGAAAAGACGCATCACCTTTTATAACCAATACAAATTGAAGTTCATCATGCCAGTGAAGAGGGATGTAGCCGTTTATGTGATCACTGATCGTCGTTTGATAACATGCTACTGGCAGCTCAACGGTGCGATGGGTCGTTAGCTCTTTTAAGTTTTCATCAATTTTAAAATGGGCTGCTGGCATACATGTTCACCTCAATATATTTATATTTTTTAATGCAATATGCGTATTTTCTGCCCCGTTTTTCACTTATTATAACACTATTCTTATAATAAAAGTGAGGGATGGAAGATGAACGATCTCAGCCGGAAAAAAGGGTTCTTCTTTGTAACAACTGGAGCTATATGTTGGGGGATGGGAGGGACGGTTGCTCAAAAGCTTTTTCAAGAATTTGAAATCAGTGTAGACTGGCTTGTTTCAGTACGGCTGCTCATTGCGGGTTTTTTGCTGCTAATGATTTCATGTATAAAAAATAATCATTCTCACGTATTTGGAGTATGGAAGAACCGAAAGGCAGCTCTTCAGCTCGTCGTTTTTGCCATATTTGGTATGCTCGCCGTTCAGTATACATATATGGCTTCTATTAAGCATGGAAATGCAGCAGTAGCTACGCTGCTGCAGTATTTATCACCGGTGATGATTATCATTTATTTGCTTTTGCGCAAGCAGTCTATATTTACGCGACAAGACGTCATCACTGTTTTGCTGGCACTGGGGGGCTGCTTTTTTTTATTAACAAACGGCTCTATTTCTC
>NZ_JBFULJ010000421.1:0-3268 GCF_056400385.1 Priestia sp. P5_B4 | reverse complement strand
GCATCATGCATTGCATCAATTATTGTTTTTGTTGATTCTTTATCACCCATATCATTGATGTATACAAGGTCTACGTCTTTCATAGCATTGACCAGTTCATCTCTATCTTTAAAATCGCCATCCACAATAAATTCTCGGCTATCATCACTGATAGTTAAACGTTTATGACCTTTTCTTGCATAAAGAACGATGGAATGGTCAGTTTCATTGAGCAATTCATTTGTTAGCATACGGGCTATTTGGCCTGCTGCACCTAAAATTAAAATTTTCATCATACCACTCCTCGTATAATAAATGTTGTTCCTTGAAAACCACCAAGTCCGAGTATAGGCGTCTCAACACTATTGTTTAGCATTACTTTTTGCATGTGGAATCCTCTCGTACTAATTTTTTTTATTCAAATAATCTTCTATTAACTGTAGAGCCTGATGCTCGTCAATTCCTTCTGCCCTTATAGTGATATAAGATTCAGGCATAATTGCTAATGACATAGTGTCCATAAGCGACTTGGTTGAATTTTTTAGATTAACAGATCTTCCCCTATATTCAAGAAGTATGGTAGAGGTAAACTTACAAGCAACACTTACTAAGAAGGTTGCTGTATGGGCGAATCCTGTATCTGCAATGATTTTATATTGTTTTTCAATCATTCTTCTCCTACCCCCTATAGCCCCTTTTATAAAAGGATAATTAATTAAATAGGGTCAAATTATTTACAATAACCGAAGTTTATTAGTATTAAATTATCTCTCTTGATGTGTAGGACGAATAAGCATTTCATTAATTGCTACATCTGATGGTTGTTCAATGGCAAAAGCAATGGCACGGGCAATGCTTTCAGCATCAATGGCAACATCTTCATAAAGTTTATCAATTCCAGGTTTTAAATCCATATCGGTGATCAAATTAATTAATTCAGACTGAACCGCGCCTGGTGAGATAATAGTGGAACGAATATTGTTTCCAGCTTCTTCTTTACGTAATCCTTCGGAAATAGCGCGTACAGCAAACTTTGTTCCTGCATAGACCGTACTTCCAGGACCAACAAAATGTCCAGCTACTGAAGACAAATTAATGACATGTCCTGATTTTTGTTCTCTCATGGATGGAAGCACAGCCGCAATCCCATAAAGTACACCTTTAATATTGACGTCAATCATCTTATTCCAGTCTTCGATTCTCTTCTTATAAAGAAATGAATGTGGCATAACGCCAGCATTATTCACTAATACATCAATTTTTTCAAATTCTTGAAGAGCATACTCAGCAAGCTCTTCCATTTGTTCATGTGACGTTACATCAGTTACTTTATAAATAGCTTTTCCACCATTTTTTTCGATTTCTTTCTGTAACTGTTGTAAACGCTCTTCACGACGAGCTGCCAAGACCAACTTAGCACCTTTAGAAGCAAGTTCTTTAGCTGTCGCCTCTCCAATCCCACTAGAAGCACCTGAAATAATCACAACTTTATCTTTTATGTTAGACATCATTTATACCTATCCTTTCTTATATAAAAAGTAAATTTATTGATTCAGATGATTTGCCCTCTAAAAGCAAATTATCTGCTGAATCTATTTTTTAAAACTTCACTGCTGTGCACTTGAGAGCTCTCGGCTGCGTTTAAATGAAAACACTCCAATCAGTAGAGCAATCACGACTGATGTCGCTCCAACCCAACTGATCTCTAGTATTGATGACCTTCCCGCAACAATACCTCCAATTCCAGCACCCGCAGCAAATCCAAGTTGGACAAAGGAACTGTTCAGACTAAGCACGATACTAGAGGCTTCTGGAGTCAGTGAGATCAGGTTAAAGTTTTGGGTTGGCCCGAACGTCCAAGCAGCGATTTCCCAAATCATGAGCAATGGGAGGGTGACCATTACCCATYCAAATCCAGAGACAGTAGACAGCAATACTAGCGAGATGATGTGAACAGCCATGGATCCGACTAGCGTGCGAACGATGCCGATCCGGTCTGCTAATAAGCCACCAACCTTAGAGCCAATCAAGCTCGCGATGCCCATAGCTAAGAGAATCATACTCAATTTTTCTTTCATAGTCGGCATAACGGCGGTCAGAAAGGGGGTGATATACGTATTAAGCATTGAATAACTAATAAATACAAAGAAGGTTACACCAAGGGTGAGTGCGACTCTCGGATTCTTCAAGAGGGCAAGACGCTTGCTCAGAGAAACAGCTGCCTCGCTTTCCATGACCGGAATCGTCCGTGCTACGGCAAAGATAGCCAGTAGGCTGAAAAGTCCGATGCCCCAGAAGATGACCTTCCAATCATAAGACGAAGCAATCATACGACCAAGGGGAACGCCAAATACAAGGGAAGAGCTATACCCCATTGCAACGTTGGCCATCGCTCCACCCTGACGTCCAGGAGCCGCCAGTTTTGCAGCTATACCATAGGCGGTGACAACGAAGACCCCTGTTCCAATTCCTAGTAAAACGCGAGAGGCCATCAGCAAGCCAAAGCCTGGAAGAGCAATTACCCCAATGATGCCGAGTAATATGATAGCGAGAGCCAGTAACAATTGCTTACGCTGATCCATCTTTGAGGTTGCTACCATGACAAGAGGCGTGCCGATTGCGTTGCCGAGAGCGAATACGGTAATAAGCTGCCCTGCGGTTGCTACCGATACATCGACAGAAGCAGCCACTTTATCCAACGTACCTACGATGACGAATTGTGAAGTACCCACCACAAAGCTAATAAGGGTTAACATGTAAATTTTCCAACTATTATTCACTCTGTTCTATCTACTCCTTTATTTATGAGGTGATATATTAAGTTTTATATTTTAAACTTTTTTGTTCTTGTTGAGTTACCAGTAAGGATTCCCTTCTTTGTATCATTATCGCTTTAAATGGTTATATTATTTAACCGCATCCCTATTATGCACCAACTGAGAAAGCAACCGGTATCCCATTCCTCTCAAATGATTGCCTAATCCTCTCAATGCCACTTACGCAATGAAGAAATATGCATTATAATGGCGCTATCACAAGGAAAGGACGAAGGAGGATCTTATCTTATGTCTGAACAAATTTATACACGGCAGAAAGAACTTGCTAAACTTATTGAACGTTATTCGGGGCAGGACGGTAACTACACAACTGCTGTTCCATCTTTATTTTTTACTCGTCTATCTAATGCTGTCGGACCAAGTCATGGAGTTTACAACCCTTCCTTATGCATTATCGTCCAAGGTATGAAGGAGGTATTACTGGCGCAAGAACGCTTTACATACAATCCTGC
>NZ_JBFULJ010000420.1:0-3273 GCF_056400385.1 Priestia sp. P5_B4 | reverse complement strand
AGCGTAAGCTTTACTCAGCGAACTGTTATCTAGTTTTGAGAGAGCAATCTCTTGTCTGGTGGCGATAGCGAAGAGGTCACACCCGTTCCCATACCGAACACGGAAGTTAAGCTCTTTAGCGCCAATGGTAGTTGGGACTTTGTCCCTGTGAGAGTAGGACGTTGCCAGGCATTTTTATTATCGCGGGGTGGAGCAGTTCGGTAGCTCGTCGGGCTCATAACCCGAAGGTCGCAGGTTCAAATCCTGTCCCCGCAACCAAATTATCTTTTATACATACTTGAATATATCATTATTATCCTTAGGCATAGCCTAAGGATTTTTTGTTTGGCTATATTTATAAACACTTGTTTAGGTTATGATATAAGATAGTGATGCAGATTAATCAGGAGGTTTTTTCATGTTACAAAGTAATATTCAAACTTATATTGAAAAAGAAATGAACGTTCAAGGTCAATCTTTATCTCTATACCAGGAAGAAAAGGAATATGCGTTGCAAAAAAAGTTGGTACCGCAAAACCTGATGATAGAAGAAAAAGAGGAATCTTTACGTTTTAAAGATTCTTATATCGAAAGAGTAGATAAAGAAACGGACGAGCTGATCGCAGAAGAATCTCCTCTTTCGTTTTTAGATACGCCCATTTCTTACTTGAAAGAACACAGAAGTGAATTTCTATATGTAGAATCAAAATGGTTCGAATTTATTAAGCTTGATGGATGTTCTTTTGAAGTGGATGATGTGTTTGGCACATATAAAGTATTAACCGGGCTACATATGCAAAAAAAATTCGGTTCTTTACTAAAACAATTTTTTGCTAAAGAACTTAATGAAAGTCCAACAAGCGTCCAGCTTTTATTTAATGATAAAGATGGATTATGGGATGTGAATATTGAGTTAGATGCTATAAAAGAGTTTAATGAAAAAATGTCGATAGGTGAAGTTCTTATTCTTACATATCGTTTTTTCTTTCATCTAGTGGAGTATGTAGAGAACGAAAAAGCTTAAGAAATGATGATTACTTTCACTGTAAAGCATAGAACGTAGTTTCTATGCTTTTTTTGATGAGTAATACGTAATGAATGCTAAATGAAGCTGGAAATACATTTACATCTCTATGTTTTTATGGAATGATAAAGAGTATCTTTACCTATATGACTGCTATGGGTGAGGAACAACTATCAGGAATTTTTCTAGTTTTTTGAGAAAGTAGCTCACATATTAGCTGTTAATAGGACTCAGAGCAAGAAAGCTTCCGTAGGATGAAGTATAATATATACATACAGGAACTATTTTTAACTTTATAAAAAATGTCTGCTGACGTATGGGATTATAAATAAAGAGGGGATGTTCATGTTATTAAGAAAAATAAAGTCTGAAGAATTGGCAGAAGTCTATCAAATGGGATATGCCGCATGGCCTAAAGGCAGGACGTACAAAGAGTATGTGAGAGATAATCAAAAAGAAGAAACATATGGAATTCGGTATGTATACGTAAATGAAGAGGATCAAATTATTGGTTCATTTATTTTGCTTCTTTTACAAACTCCTCGATTAAAGTTTGCTTTGCACGGTATTGGATCTGTTGTTGTACACCAGCTTTATCAACGAATGGGGTATGGCCGTGATATGCTTGAAGACTTTTTTAAAAAGATGAAGATAGAGAAGCGCAGCGCTATTTTTATGCTGTATAGCGATATTCTTCCTGAATATTATCATCAGTTTGGGTTTAAGGAGCTCCCTTCTCATTTACAACTTTATCCTCAATCCATTGCTATGGTAAATTGCAGCGAGTCACAATATGAATACTTAAGTAAGCAATCCATAGAAGACATACCGGCCTATTTTTAAAAGGTATGTCTTTTTTATAGTATTTATCGGCACAATCGTTTACAATTTTATGTAAGCGTCTTCTTTTTTGGGAGATGAATGATTTTATTCGTCCTCATAACCGTAGCCAAATCGTGCAGTTAATATAAATTTTATTACATAAAACCTTGCTATCATCTTACTAGTAACTCTTATTCATTTCCATACCATACCGATATGTACGTTTGCTGCTAAGTATAACCATATCAATATAAGGAGGAAGCAGGAAGATGAAACGATTATTTATAGCAGGGATGATTTTTATACTTTTTTTATCTTTAGGTGCTGTATCTTCTTCAGCCGCAGGAAGTTTTACCTCTAAAACATATAACGGAAGGACATACAAACTGTACGTACCTAGCAGTTATCAGGGAGGTGCTGCCTTACCTCTAGTAGTTATGCTACATGGCTGTACTCAAGACCCTGATCAATTTGCAGCAGGAACACAAATGAATGAACTGGCGGAGACAGAGAAGTTTCTTGTTCTTTATCCAGAACAACCCTCTTCTGCTAATTCAAATAAGTGTTGGAACTGGTTTGATACTGCTCATCAATCAAGGGGAAGCGGTGAACCAGCGTTAATTGCTGGAATGGTCAATCAAATAAAAAGCAGTTATTCAATAGATGCCGATCAAGTCTTTGTTGGAGGGCTATCTGCTGGAGCAGCTATGAGTGTTATTATGGGAGCTACTTATCCAGACATATTTGCGGCTATCAGCGTTGGGGCTGGCTTAGAATATAAAGCAGCGACTAATGTGACAGGTGCTTATACAGCAATGAGCAGTGGAGGTCCTAATCCTATCCAACAAGGAGATTTAGCCTATTCAGCCATGGGAGATCATAAACGAGTGGTTCCAGTTATTTTGTTTCATGGGACAGCTGACTACACTGTTGCGCCTATAAATGCGCATCAAATATTATCGCAATGGGCTCAAACAAATGATAGAGCGTCTGATGGGCTGGATAATAACGATATTGATGATACGGCAGATCAAACTGCAACAGGTACAGTATCTGGTGGAAGAAGCTATACGCAATATATTTACAAAGATACAGCAGGAAAAACAGTAATGGAAAAGTACATGATAGAAGGAATGGGACATGCTTGGTCAGGGGGAAGTACATCCGGTTCTTATACAGATCCTAAAGGACCAAATACAACTAAATTAAGCTGGAACTTTTTTAAAAGCCATCCAAAAAATGGTGATGCTCCTAATCCAGGAGATATATCCCCACCGGTTACAGCTGCTTCGCCAGCGGGAGGAACGTATGGAAGTTCTGTTTCTGTTACATTATCAACCAATGAACCTGCCACCACTTACTATACATTAGATGGAAGCATACCAACTGTTAATTCTCTAAAGTACTCTGAGCCTATTACTATCAACTCTAGCAAAACAGTAAAGAAG
>NZ_JBFULJ010000419.1:0-3273 GCF_056400385.1 Priestia sp. P5_B4 | reverse complement strand
GGTTTGGAGAGGGCAAGTCAAAAGCATAACAAAAGAAGGCGTCATCGTGTGGAGTCATAAGACGATTGTTCCGCTGACCGATATTCATCATCGCATCTCAAGCTACGTGCTGATTCAAACCGATATTACTGCGCAAAAAAAGCTGGAAAATCAGCTGAAGTTTAAGGCATTTCATGACAGTTTAACGGGGGTGCCGAATCGAATGATGCTGCAAAAACAAGTACAGGCTGCGATTGAGCAAAAAGAAAGGTTTGGCCTGCTGTTTTTAGACTGCGATAATTTTAAAGAAGTGAACGATCAATTTGGCCATGATATTGGCGATGCATTTTTAATTCAGTACGCACATCGTTTAACGTCTTGCATTCGCGCATGTGACGAAGTATATCGCCTTGGAGGCGATGAATTTGTTATCTTGCTTCGGCAGATTGAAAGGTGCGAGGAAATACAGCAAATCATGGAACGAATTCACGGAGAGCTTCAAAAAGAATGGAGTATTGAATCCTGCATCTTTACAGCTACATCGACCATTGGAGCCGCTTATTATCCAGAAAACGGAGAATCGTTTCAAGAGCTGTTAAAACAGGCGGATCAAGCGCTGTACGAAGGAAAACGACAGGGGAAAAATAACGTGAATTTCTATAAAAAAAACCAATCTGCAGCCGATTCTATAGATAAAGGAAGTATTGTCTAATATAGAAAGGGATAAACATGAATAAACATAAATTAATGGTTGTTTTATCAAGCGAAGCAGTGACACTTTCTCTGCTTATACATATCATTCATCGTATTTGGCCGATGGGTATGTCCGGCATGTCCATGGAACATAATTCAACGCCAGGCGAAGTGTCCATAATCTTTTTGATGCTTCCTATTCTTTTTCTTGGTGTGCTGCTTGTGCTGTACGTTAAAAAGCATGAGCTAGTACCTGCGTTTGTGACGCTAACGCTGACGTTTTCAAGTATCAGCACGGTTGTAGGGGGAGGAGGAATGGTCGAGTATCACTTTTCAATTTTTATGGTGATAGCTATTCTTTCCTACTATGAAAATGTAAAGCTGTTATTGTTAATGACGGGTATTTTTGTCATCGAGCATCTAGCTGGATTTTTCGTGCCATTTTTTACGCCGATTATTTTGGGAACGTCTTCTTATTCCTTTTCGATGCTTTGCCTTCACGCAGCTTATCTGCTTTTTACATCAGGGGCAACCGCTTGGCAAATTACTTCAAAGAAAAAATACACAGAACAGCTTCAGCAGGAAAATGAACAAAAGCAGCATATCATTTATGACATGATGAAAAAACTGCATGAAACGAATGGGCAGGTAAGACAAACGGTTGACAACTTAAAGGGGAATTTAGAAGAATCAAAAACGGCTAGTCACCATACGTCTGCTTCAATGCAAGAGCTAGCCGCAGGAGCTGAGCAGCAGGTAATAATGGCTCAAAAAAGCAGTGAGTTTCTAGAAGAGATGACGCAAGGCGTAACCAAAATAGCTGAGGCTTCAGCGGCAGTCAGCGAAGCTTCTGATCAAACAGCAAATGAAGCCGTGCAGGGAAAAGAAAAAATTCAAGAAGCAATTCAACAAATTTATACAATCGATTCTTCTGTTCAACATGCAGCTAGTGTTATTCATCAGTTAAAAGAACGTTCTGCGGAAATCAACGATATTATGAGTGTGATTTCAGGCATTGCTGCACAAACAAATCTACTGGCGCTAAATGCTGCAATTGAAGCAGCACGCGCAGGCGAACATGGTAAAGGGTTTGCGGTCGTAGCAGCGGAAGTTCGCAAACTTGCCGAACAATCCAATCAGTCAGCTGAACAAGTAGCAAGGCTCATTCAGCATATTCAGCAAGAAACGTCTCAAGCCGTAGCATTCATTCAATCAGGAACAGCCGATGTAAAAAACGGTATTTTACTAGCCAACGAAGCGGAAAATGTTTTTAATCGAATCGCCGACGCATCTGCCTACGTTCACGAGCAAATTCAGCAAACGTCTGCTTCTGCTCAGCAAATAGCAGCCGGATCTACGCAGGTGCTCCATGCCGTCAGCGATATGACCGCTTTTGCCAATCAATCGGCTGCAAGCAGCAGGGGCATTTCTTCTGCTTCCGTGCGTCAGCTGCAATCGCTGCAGATCATTGGCCAGACGGCGGAATTTTTAAGTGGGTTAGTTGAAGAGCTTGGCAGCGTAACGGAAAAGTTAACGAAGCAAGCGTGAGTGAGGCAGCAGACTACATAGAAGTACATGATTTTATACACTGGATTAATGCTATACATCTACTAAAGAATTATGTACATACGAACGCTTAAAAAGTTTCTGCAGACCTTTAGACCACTAATGTTTATATAAATCCCCTCCTTTAGAAAAATGAAGCGATCTAAAAAGAGGGGATTTATGCTTTTGGCTAAAAGCTAGTGTTAGTTATTTGTTGGAGAAGGAAATCTAGCTGCTTCAAAATGTGAGCCATCTTCGGATGTGACGATTGTGCCAGCTATGCTGCTTTGAACAAAAACTTCAACGCGATCTCCAGCTTCTAAATTGTAAATAGTAGACACGGATACCGCATTAACAAACGGTGTGTTCCCGCCAAAGAAATCGTTATCGATAGCGATAGCGGTTGTCCCATTTACACGTATTTCTATACGAGTTCTATAATCTAGCATTTGGTCGTTAGGAGAGAATCCAATTGTAGCAATGATGGAATATACGCCATCTTTTTTGGGGCGGAAGGTAGAGGTAATCGGGTTATATTCATTTGCTAAATCAAATTGTTCAGTTGGGAAAACTGCTTTTACAAACGTATTTGCAGGAACATTTTGAGGCATCGTTAAATTGAGCGCTCTAAATGCTGACTCCCGCGTGCTTCCTTTTTTGCCTTTATCTTCTTTATATTTAGAAGCCCAATCATGTGATTCCTCATAGAAATCTTCTTCGCGTTCATACATCCAAACTTGTGATTCTTCAGAGCTATCTTCTTCACGTCCATAAGCCCAGCCGCGTGCTTCCTCATGGGCATCTTCTTGAAGTTGCTCTTTCTTATTGTTAAGGGAAGTCTCGCGAGATTTCTTCTTGTAAGGATAAGATTTTTCTACATAATATCTGTCATCTTTATCATTGTAATTGAAATAATACTTTTTTATAATAATCACCCTTTCTTTGCAGTACTCTATACTGTATTCACTCGTAGAGGAAATGTTTGGATACTTGTACGACAACTTTAGAACTGTTTTTTTAAATAGCTAATAGTAACTAATTTTGAATGTAGAATTA
>NZ_JBFULJ010000418.1:0-3278 GCF_056400385.1 Priestia sp. P5_B4 | reverse complement strand
GCTGTGGAATGGATTAGTGAGCATAACTGTGTTCTTTTAAAAGCCGCTTAAGCGGCTTTTTTATTTGGATAAAGACGCAGAATGCTTTACGCGAATTTTCCCAACTATTAATAATCCAAGAGGGTAAAATAGTCCAAATAGCAGACTGTACGGAATCCACGTATCTCTGTCCCACGTTTGTTCATATGGAATGCTTGGATACAYGATAAGTGAAAATGTAACGGCAATAATGCCTAGCGGAAGAGTTAAAACTCGGTAGTTTTTTAATTCAAGAATTTGAGCGAGTCCAGAAACGGTCGCATAATAGTAGAGAGATGTTTTAAAATAAAGAGATAAAAACCACATAATAGCCATAATTACTTCAATGTTTTTTAGAAAATCCGCAACTTCGATCCGTCTTGCAAGCTCATAGCTTGGATATAAAGCAATACGTGTATACGTATTTCCAAGTACAAGAATGCCAAGCAATAAAATAATAATCATAATGCCTCCGCCGATTAAGCTTCCCGTAAAAAAAGCCCGGTTCCGCTGGTCTGGTTCCGCTACGTGAGCAGGGAAAACGGTTAGCAATACAATAAAAGTGAGAGACGTAATGCTTGTAAATACCAGAATAGATCTGATAATAGGCTTAACGCCTACCTCTAACAAAGGCTGCAAATTCTCATAATGAATTTGAGGGAAGATCGAAAAAACTAAGATTAAGAACGGAATAACAAACCAAGGAAAGAGAATTTCAGCACAGCGGGCAATCGTTTCAATGCCAAGCCGAACGCCGACAATCACAATTCCCATAAACAAAATATGAACAGCAAGCATAGGTGTTTGAATAATAATGCGAGTTGTTAGAAACGAGCCCACGTAAAACAAAACTTGACTGCAAAAAAGAAGAGTAGAAGCGACAAATAAAAGAGAGACAAACTTTCCTAGCCACTTTCCTAAAATGGCTTCGTTTAGTTCTATCAGGGTTTTATTCGGATAAAGGCTAGAGAGTTTGATATACATCCATACCAGTAAAACGCCTACACCTACGCCTAAAATAGCTGGAATCCATGCCTCTTGTTTAGAATCAGCGGTTAAGCTTCCAGGCACGACTAAAATAGTATCGCCTAAACTATAAAAAATGACGAGTATTCGAAACTGTGCTGCGGATAATTTCATCTGACGATGCAAGTTGTTCACTTCCTTTTACTTCAACAGACTGAACAAAAAATCACTAAAAGGTTTTAATAAAAAAGCAATGCCGTCCCCGGGGTTGGGGATTTCAACACCGCCGTATTTTAAACTAACAATCAAAATACTTACTGTGAACAAACTCCAAAACATTCGCTTTTCTTTTTTACTGTTCACTTTTTTTAAATAAGGTATTTCTACTAAACAAACAGCTGCACAAAGTAAAAAAATCCCTAAAAATATAAGCATGTATCAACCTCAATTAGTAACCCTTTAAAAATGATGAAGGGATGTTAAAGACGCCTGTGTTTCAAAGATAGTATGATCCAAAAAGGTTTCATTTATGAAAAGTAAGGCTAAAGGCAGGGCAAAACCGTGTTATAATGACCAAGTTGAGCGTTATAATAGAAAAAACATCATGATTACAAACAAGTAGATACATAACAAGGTAAGGATGGGAGAGAGATATATGGCAGATGAGCTCAAAAAAATGCTAGATGACAAAGAAAAGGTGCAGCTTATTATCGCCGCTGTTGTCATGCTTGRAGGCCTGGTCGTTTTGTTAAAAAGTGTTGCAACAGGGCAGGCCATGGGTCAAAAATGGCTCGAAAGTCAAGGGAACGCAGACACGGATCTGTATCTTGAAACGATAAAAAGCTACATACACCTGTATCAAATTGTGGGTGGCGTCATGTTTGGAGGAGGCCTTCTCACGTTACTTCGTGCTAAACTAAAGAAATAAAGCGTCAGCAAAATAAAAGATCATAGTCCAAAAGAAGTGTCATATCTTTTTAATAACTTAAAAAATAGTGAAAAGGAGTTATGTATGAATAATGAAGAAAATACACCGGCTTATCATCTGTTTATGATGATAGGAGCGCTTGCTATGCTGATTTTTGGTGTTGTCGGTTTCTTTATTCAGTATCCTGCTACGTTAAGTTTTGTGATGTGTATTGGCGGAAGTATCATATTTTTGCTGCATTTATTTGAATATATGAAACCTAAAAATGAACTATAGCATCTTCAAACGAGGAAATCTAGAAGCAAAGGAAGATGAGAAATGCGGAAACACCGTACGTATGAAACGCTAGTTGATCTTTATCAAAAAAGCGCCAAAATTCATTATGAAATCGATTATCGAGATAAAAAATCTGTAAAAAAAGGCAATCGAGCTGCAGAAGATATGAAAAAAATTGCGCAGCTCATTCATTTATACTATCCAGGCATGCTGTTTGAATTTGCAACACTGCTGACGAATCCTACTTATCGAATTGATTTATGGGCTGCACATCATATTTTAGAAATCATGAGCTATTCACCAATGCTTGAGGACAATGCGCTTTCCGTCATTGAACGCTACGCCGATGAAAATGATTTTACAGCTTTAGGAAATCGCATGTGGTTAGATCAGTGGAGAGAAAAACAGCGATAAAACTCGGCTAAGCAAACAAGAATAACCAAAAGGAAGATAGGTATATGAGTTTACGTACATTAAAGAACGGTATAGGCGTCAGCATTCGAGAAGCAGCACCAAAAGACGCAGAGAAAATGATTGCTTTTTACAACCGGGTAGGAGGAGAAAGTGATTTTCTTTCATTTGGAGAAGGTGAGTTTCTTACACCCCTTTCAGAGTACGAACTGTTTTTAGCTTCTGTAAAACAAGAGCAAAATGCTCTTATAATTGTGGCTGAAAAAGAAGAGAAAATCATTAGTATCGCATCCATCACCTCGTCTCAAAACCCGCGTAATAAGCATGTGGGAACCCTCGGTATTGTAGTAGAGAAATCTTATAGCGGGCTAGGGTTAGGCAGACAGCTAATGATTGAGCTGATTGAATGGGCACGTACGAATAAACAAACAAAAAAAATCGAACTTGTGACGCGAGAAGATAACCAAAGAGCTATTTCTTTATACAGGGAGCTAGGGTTTCAAACAGAAGGATTAAAAGAAAAAGACACCTATATAAATGGCGTGTACTATAATACAATGCTTATGGGTCTTCACTTATAAAAAGAGGCTGGGCAAAAGTATATTAAGTGAATGAAAATCCGAACGATGAATCGTTCGGATTTTTTCATTGTTGTAGTGAACGTAGGTTTCATCTAGTT
>NZ_JBFULJ010000417.1:0-3284 GCF_056400385.1 Priestia sp. P5_B4 | reverse complement strand
CTTTAGGACCTAAGGGTAACGGTCATTATCAAGCAGCTTCTTTAGATTTAGCGACAGATCAATATGTTAAACCCAATATTCAACTAGCAACTAAGGACATGATTTTAATTGTAGATGGAACTTTTCTATTTAAAAAGCAATTATGCAACCTATATGATTTTAAAATATTCGTTAGTACTGACTTTGAATTAGCTAGGAAAAGGGGGGCCAAACGAGAAGAGCAAACTTTTGGAAGCTATGAAAAAGCCGAGAAAATGTTTATTAAAAGGTATCATGCAGCGTCAAAAATCTATTTAGATGAACATCAACCACAATTAAGCGCAGATGTAGTGATTAACAATAATGATTTAAATGATCCATATTTTATTTAAATCCTTACTTTATTTAATTAAGAGCATGTTTTCGTTTATATTTTTCGAAACATGCTCTTTCTTTTTGATTATTTGTAAGTGGTACTAATATTTTGAGTAGAGATTATTTAAAAGTTACAAGGAGGGTATGATAGATGGCATTATTTGATGAAAGAATMCTAGAAAAAGAGAAACCTATTTTAAARRAAAAARRGAYAAGTAAATCCCTTCTCTTTGATGAAAAGGAAATRGATAAACGGATCGCTCAAACAAAGAAAAAGAATCCTTTTTCTCTGTTACAACCTCCAAAGGCTGAAAAGGAAAAAAAGAAAGAGAAACTACCGGAGGTAAAGAAAAGTGTGGCTGATATTATTCCCATCATCGATCAAACAGATAGTGGGCTATTTCAGCTAAAAGATGAGGGAAGCTTTTTTTGGGATCTGGCAGCTTAAAGTACCGATATCAATGCCATGCATGACCAAGAGGCAGGACGCAATATTTATACACTGGCCAAAACGTACCAGGGCGATAAAGATCCGTTTAAAATTATCTCGTTAAACTTACCCGTTTCGACACAAAAGCAACAACAATATCTTGAAAAGAAGATTCGAGAAGCAAAAAATGCATTATCCCTTCTTTTCTTGCGAAAGAAATTAAAAGAGCTTCAATATTTAGAAATGAAGAAACAAAACGATATATTCAAGCGTATATGGAAGAAAATAGTATTGGGTTTACGGGTAAAGCTATTGCTCAAATTTGTAAGGAACATAAAGAAGCTAAGAGTAATGAGTGGTCATTGAAATACATTTCAGAAGTGGTGAGCAACAACTTACATCAGGTTTTAAAAGATGAATTAACGAAGATTCGTCTTGGAGCAAACAGTGCCGATAAAAACTCACAAATTTTAATTGAATATATGAACGGTCTTTTCTTCCATCACGGTTTTGATGGATTAATGACAACGGGTTTACAAGAGTTAGATAGTACGAAGGTTGCGAAGGAAGCAGTTGAGAAGCGTATTGCAAATCAACGCCAAAAACGGATTTATTGGGAAGAATCCAAAGGGAAACAACCATCTTAATGATCGATTTATATAAAGATAGTTTTAAAAATGTAGAGGAGGAATGAAATATATTTTTTAACAAAGATTTAGTGTTAGCTTCGATTAAAGCTGTAGGAGAGGATCATGCCATTGTACAGTATCAAGACAAAGAGGTAGAGGTGAATTTAAGTCCAGAAGAAGCGAAGAAATTCCATCAATATGTGGTGCATCAAGAGAATATATTGGTGCCAATGAATATTAAAACACAGAAGCTTTTTGTGGATTTAGAAGAACCTTGGTATGAACAAGAATTAGAAGAACTTAAGGGGATCTCCTATCAAGAAGAACTAGGTTCCGCAAAGGGAGTTTCTTATACTCTAACAAAAGAAGTTGCGTTAAATCCCCGTAACTCTGAACGTCAAAATGTAAAGACTTTGATACATGAGTTGGCACACGCGAAACTTCACACCAAAGACACACATCTAAACTATACGGCTGCGGAAAAAGAGTTTCAGGCAGAAATGACAGCTTATACGGTTTCCTCTTATTTTGGAATCGACACCACTTCTTATTCCTTGGATTACCTGTCACATTGGACGAAAGGAAAGACCTTTGAAGATAAAACCAAGCTTTTAAAAGAAGTTCATGAAACATCAGTTGGCTTTATTGAAACAATCGAAGATATTTTAGTCAAAGAACGAGAAAAAAATCAGTCACCAGAAAAAAAACAATGAAAAACAGCAGCAAGCAGATCCTCTTTCGCCTCAAAACGCACAAGAGAAAATGAAAGAAGGCTATGAGGACTATAAACAAAAACAGCAACAGGAATCCGCACAAAATGTAGATAGCATTTTAGAACGTGTCACAGCTGAAGAAAAATATTATTTAACTAAAACTAAAACTAAAACACAAGCCATTAAAAATGGATGGATAACGAAAGAAGAAGTCGTCAAACTTGAACATCAGATCGATTCGAATATTGCTAAAAACGAAAAGGGGATCCACCAATGGTCAAGTTCAAGAACAATCTCTTACTTTTCAAGACCGTTTTGAAGTGGGTAATCAAATGTACCCTCAAAAACGTACAGGCATCGTCAAGAAGAAAAAAGAAGAACAGGACATCGAAAGGTAAAGTATAGCAAGAATATTTGACGGCACATCAGATAAATATTGTGTAAACAAAGAATAGTAAAAAGACGATGCCAATCACCGTCTCAATAGAACTAGTTTTTATTTCCAGTAAACTTATTTTTAAAATAAAGGTAATCAACCTTGTGTTTAGTGGCCATCAACTGTGATGCAAGTACTGCTGTATAAATTGTTGTTAATAGTATCGAAAGAATTCCAATACCAACTAACGGGTTATTTTTATTACCCAAGTTTTCCCCCTCCTTGTTCATAATTCGTAGATAAGGATATTTTCTGTAAAGAGATCAATTTTATACTGAAAAAAATGAAGTGATTTTAACCTGACAAAATTAAATTTAACAAGCAGATCCTGTTAATACCTCTGCTTTTTCTTTTATAAATAATCCTTTCTTTCATATTTAAAACCACATTAATTGGAGGAATAAACGATGAAAAAAATTACATCTCTTTCAATTGAAGAATTTAACAAGCTTATTTCCGATAAACGAGAACTCAAAAAGCTCATGAAACACCCCCAAAATGAAAAGATCGAAGCAGGTTGGGCCAATATTAGTGGTGAACAGTTGCAAGACATCCCTTCTGGTGCTGTTTACTTAACACAATCAGATATAGGGGAGGAAAAACCACAGGTTTTGCTTGTTTACACCGATGAAAGAGGGCAAAAACAAGCCTTGGAAGTGAAGCAACAGTTGATTTTTTGAGAAGTCATGATGTGAATCCTGTTTTAGAGAAAGATCGAGAAA
>NZ_JBFULJ010000416.1:0-3286 GCF_056400385.1 Priestia sp. P5_B4 | reverse complement strand
GCATCAAACTCTATACCTTTTCTCGTTTCTTTAGCAAATAACTTATCTATAGCTTGAGGTTTATACCCTTTCACCTCAAAGCCTTTCTCTGTTAAATATGACTTTCTGCTTTTTTTAGATACAGAAGAAACAACTGCTTTTCTCCACGTAGTTCCCCAGGCCTTTTTAATAAAAGAGTGCCTGTCTGTTAAATAAGTCTCAAAATCCGGACATTCGTCTTGTTCACCTAATACGCTTTTTATATCCTGTAGTAATGTATGTTTAGTTTTTTCAATGGCCCTGCTTTGAATAGCCTCTAATTCGAGCATAAAATTCTCCTTTGGAAAGTTTTCCTACGTTTATTATAGGAAAGACCCCTTACAGAATCAAATACATGTTATTACTTTATTTTCAGCTCGATCAAGAACCTCTCTTTTCCCCGCTTTTGCTTATTTCTTAGCTATTTTTAACACAAAAAGCTCCTTTAAATAGGAGCTTTTTGATTATTTTTGATAATTCAGTCTATTTTAAACGTATATCAAGCATTTTTGTCGATTCCCTTTGAGTAAGGGATGGAAAGCTGTGAAAGTTTGGTTAACAATACATGCAAAACACCTGTAAATAAAAAAGCTAAGATCGTTGCGCCTGTGGCTAGCGGGTGAACGTACGTAAAATAGTAGGCAAATACAGCCCCCACTATGTAAGATACATACACATGAAGGTTAAAGCCTTTTGTATACCAGTACAGTTTATTTTGTTTTTCTAAAATAGCTGAAACGTCATAGTGTTTTCGGCGAATGATATAATAATCAACAAGAACAATCGCAATAATAGGAATAAATAAGACACCGATCATAAGCAAAAAGCTTTGAAAATTTGTCATCAACCACTCTTTTAATAAAGAACCTAGGACTGTGACAACTCCCATGGTTAGTGCCGGTATCCAGAACCTCTGCTTTGGAAAAATAGATAAATAAGACATTGTCGCGCTATACAATACCATTACGTTGGTTGACAGCACCGATAAAAAAATTACGATGGCAGCTACTAACCCTAACATCGGACTATATGCGCCAATTAAATTTACCGGGTCATACGTTTGCGTCATATTTCCGAGAATTGAAAAACCAGAAACCGTTGCGCCTAATCCCATCGCAATCAAAGTCGCAACGTTATAGCCTAAATAAGTGCCCGCAATGCCTGTTTTTTCAGATTTACAGTTTCGGTTATAATCGCAAACAATAGGAATCCACGTAAAAGCTGTAGCTACTACAATATCAAAAGCTAACATTCCTGTAATACCAGGATTTTCGCTTGCTTTCATTTGAATTAATTTTGCTGCATCAAATTCAATAAACAAGTAGCTAAACACAACGGTTGCCAAAATGACCATAAGCGTAGCTACTAATTTTTCCGTTGCTTCAATACCTTTATGCCCGTATATAGAAATAGCTACTACCAACACTTGAGTAAGAATTGTAAATAGATTGATATTGCTGTAACCGGTCAAAAAAGTAACGGCATGATTTAAACTTAGCCCTGCCATGTAAGCTTGAATCCATGCCCAGCCGATTAACGTAATAAGATTCACAGCAGCAGGAAGCATAGCACCTCTTTGTCCAAAAGCTGGTCTCATCAAAACCATGGTTGGAAGACCGGTTCGAGTTCCGATATTCCCCATCAACACGAGCGGTATGGCACCAACTAAAGAGCCAAGCACAATAATAAATAAGGCCTTTAAAAATGTCATATCGGGTACAAACAGCATTCCGGTAAAAACGGTCGTTACCACCACATTGGCTCCTATCCACATGGAAAATGTAGAGAAGAAGCCCATACTTCTTTTATTCATTGCAATCGGCTGCACATCATCATGGGCGAGACCACTTTTTGTTGTCATTCCTATTCCACCTTTCACTTTTATTGATACCAATTGGCTCGAGCTAGCTTGGAATTTGTATTCACATGTTTTGTTTCAGTAAAAGCAGCTAATCCTGATGGACCTAACTCCCGGCCAATGCCGCTTTCTTTAAAACCGCCCCACGCCGTTTCAATATGAGGCGTATGGTAGCCGTTGATCCAAATCGTTCCCGCTTGAAGATGTTCAGCAACTCGCTCTGCTTTCATTACATCATTCGTTAAAATTCCTGCAGCTAAACCAAACCTCGTGCCGTTGGCAAGTGCTATGGCTTCTTCTTCACTTGAAAAAGATTGAACGGTAATGACCGGACCAAATATTTCTTCTTGTACGACTTTCATATGCTGCTCCACATCGACGAGCACAGCCGGCTTTATATAGTTTCCACCTTCGCAGTCAATTAACGTTCCTCCTGTTAATAAATTCGCACCTTCTTCTTGACCTAGCTTGATAAAATCCTGTATTTTGTTCAGATGCGCCTTGCTAATAACCGGACCCATCTCCGTTTCTTCTCTTAAGGGGTTACCAATTTTTATAGCAGCAACAGTCTCCGTAAGAGCAGAAAGAAACGGCTTATAAATGGATTCATGTACGAGTATACGCGATGAAGCTACACACACTTGCCCTTGGTTAAAAAACGAGCCAAACATTGTCCAGTCTACTGCAATATCAATTTCACTGTCTTCGAAAATAAGAAGCGGAGATTTCCCTCCCAGTTCAAGCGAAACTCTTTTCATCTCTTTTGCGCACTGCTGATAAATACGTTTGCCTGTTTCTGATCCTCCTGTAAAAGAGACTTTGGCTACGTCTTTGTGTTCAACAAGGGCACTTCCCACTTTACCGTCTCCTGTAAGTAAATTAAACACGCCTTCTGGTATACCAGCTTTTTCACATAGTGAAGCTAGCTTTAAAAAAGAAAGTGGCGTTAATTCTGACGGCTTAAACACTACTGTATTTCCAGCTGCTAAGGCAGGAGCCAGCTTCCACATACCAAGCAGCAAAGGGAAATTCCAAGGAACAATCAGCGCGCATACGCCGATAGGTTCTTGAATGATTTTACTGTTTGTATCGTCGAACATGTCCTTTGTCCACGGCTGGTTTTCTTCTATTAAATTTGCGTAATATCTTAAACAATTAATCGTATCTTCAATATCTAACTGCGCTTCTTTTATCGGTTTGCCAGTATTTAATGTTTCTGTTTCAGCGAATATACTCGCTTCATTTTCTAATAAATTTGCTAGTTTCTTAAGTACCTCTACACGCAGTGATTTATTTTTTTTCCATTCACTCTGTTCAAAAGCCTGCTTTGCTTTACCTACCGCTTCCTCTACTTGTTGAAGCGACGAATCAAATACTTTCGCTATGATCTTATTGGTCGCTGGGTTGAGT
>NZ_JBFULJ010000415.1:0-3288 GCF_056400385.1 Priestia sp. P5_B4 | reverse complement strand
CTTCCGTGATTCCTTCATCCTCTAGTTATCTTTTTGAATCATTCATTTTTACTTTTTATCCTCAAAAAGTTTAATAACTTGGGCACCTGCGTAATCAGGAGTGAACGGCCTGACCCGCCGACTGCAAAAGAGCTTCGTAAATGGCTTCAGATAATGTAGGGTGGGCAGCTATAAAGTCTTCCAYTATATCTGTGGTCAACTCTCCGTGCATCATAATGGTTCCTTGTCCAATTAATTCTGTAGCATGTGAACCTACAATGGAAAGCCCAATAATTTCATTAAACTGCGGTTCTACGATTACTTTCACTTTTCCAACGGACTCATTTGCAATCATTGCTTTACCATTTGCCGTAAACGAGAATTCTCCGACGCGAATATCGCCGTATTCGCTTCGAGCCYGCTTTTCTGTCATACCGACACTTGCAATTTCAGGGTGAGTATAAATGCAGCGGGGTACAGCTCGATAATTTACGCTCTTATCTTTTCCGCATGCGTGCAAAGCAGCAACTGTGCCTTCATGAAAGGCGACATGAGCAAGCTGAATTCCGCCAACTACATCTCCACAAGCATAGATATTAGGTATATTCGTTTGCATATGCTCATTAACATCAATTCCTTGTTTTGAAAAATGTACGTCAACCTGTTCTAAACCCAGACCTAGCACTTTAGGTTTTCTGCCAATAGAAATTAATGCATACTCAGCCTGCAGTTCATGCAGCTCTTCTTTATGTTTAAATAGAGCCGTTTTATGTTCTGGCTTCATTTCCGTTAGCGAAGCGGATGTATAAATCCCTACGCCTTTTTTCTCTAATTCTTCCTGTAACGTCAATGCGATGTCGGCATCTTCACCAGGAAGCAGCTGATCTGCCGCTTCCACAATCGTTACTTTTGTTCCCATTTGGCTGTAAATGCTTGCAAATTCACATCCAATTACACCTCCTCCTACTATTAAAAGAGATGAAGGGATAGCAGGCAGCGACATTGCTTGTTTACTGTGAATGATCCACTTTCCATCAAAAGGAGCAAATGGCAGGCTAGCAGGTTCTGAACCCGCAGCAATAATAAACTGTTCAGCCTCTATCTCTTCTACGTAATTTTCGTTTCGCACGGCTAGACAATGATTTGTCAAAAAAGAAGCTTCTCCTTTTATGACTTTAATACTGTTCTTTTTCATCAAATAGCTGATTCCCCTGACCAAGTTTTTAACAATGGTTGTTTTATGATGCTGAACGCCATCCCAGTTAATTTTCACTTGTTCTAAAGGAAGATTGATGCCGAATTGCTCAGCTTTCTTAATTTTCTCATAGGCTTCCGCGCTTGCTAATAGCGACTTTGTTGGCATACAGCCCTCATTTAAACAGGTTCCACCTAAATCTTTTTGTTCGATTAACGTAACTTGTTTTCCTTGCCGAGCGGCAGTGATTGCCGCCACATATCCTGCTGGACCGCCGCCAATCACAACTAAAGGTTTCACGGAATGCACCCCTTTCTATAAGAGTAGTAAAATAGGCTGTTCTAAGTATTGTTTAATAGTTCCAAGGAAATTAGCTGCAGGTGCTCCGTCCAGTACGCGATGATCAAACGTCAGGCTTAAAGGCAGCAAGTTTCTTTTTTGTAATTCGTCTCCTTTATACATCGGTACATCTTCAGTAGCTCCAACACCAAGAATTCCTGTTTCAGGCGGGTTTAATACAGGTGTAAAATACTCTACTCCGTAAGCACCGAGATTAGTAATAGTGAATGTAGAACCTTGCATTCTATCAGTGCTCAGCTGACCTTGCCGAGCATCTGCTGCTCGTGTTTTGATCTCTGCAGCTAATTCAACTAACGACATCTTTTCAGCATGTTGCACAACAGGGACTACTAACCCATTCTCTAAGGCTACGGCCATTCCAAGATGAACATGGTTATAGAGATGAATTTCGTTATCTATATAAGCACTGTTCATTTGTTTATGTTCTTGAAGTGAAAGAACAACAGCGCGAGCAATAAAATCAGTTAGAGATATCTTCACCTTATGGCGTTGTTGGATCACATCTTTGATTTCTCGTTGCAGAGACAGCAAATCCGTCACGTCAGCTTTCATATTAATCGTTAATTGGGCACTGTTTAATAAACTATTATGCATTCGACTTGCAATGACTTTTCTCATGCCCGCTACTGGAAGCGTTTCTTTTTTTATAGCTTTATCTATTTCTGCTGGTGGACGACTCGCTTCTGAAGCTCTTTCCGCCAGCACTTTCTCTACATCTGCTTTGGTGATTCTTCCTTTTGGTCCTGTGCCTTTAATCGTTTCAACATTAAGGTTTTCAGATTCTGCTAGTTTCCGTGCAATTGGTGAAATAAGCACCGTTTCTTTCCTCTTTTTTGATGAAGCTGCGTTTGCTGGCGGCTCTTCTAAAGAAATAGTGGCAGCTACTTCGTTTTTGGGAGCCTGAAGCTCATTTGCTGAACTGTTTTGCTCAGTAAGCTGCTCGTTTGGCTGTCCAACATAACAGATAATCGTTCCAGGAGGCACCCCTACATCTTCTTGCACAAGAATATCAAGAATCACACCGTCCTGCGGAGCTTCAATTTCCATTTCGATTTTTTCAGAATTAATGCTTGCAATCATATCTCCTTTTGAAACGGAGTCTCCAACTTTTTTATTCCATGTCGAAACGGTTCCTTCTTTCATTGCCATACCTAGTTTTGGCATTACAACCTCTGCAGCCATTTGCTTCCTCCTCCTTTCTCTTTATTTACACGCTTAAAAGCGATTTATCTCCTAGTAACTCCGATACAACTTCAATTACTTTTTGCGGTGTTGGCAGATAAATATCTTCTAATGGAGGTGAAAATGGCACAGGTGTATGTGGCGCTGTAATTCGTTTAATAGGTGCATCAAGCATGTCAAATCCTTTATCAGCAACTAGCGCAGCAATGTCTGTTGCTATGCTGCATCTTGGGTTGGCTTCGTCAATAACAATTAATCGATTCGTTTTTTCTACAGAAGAAAGAATCGTCTCTTCGTCAAAAGGGGATAGACTTCGCGGATCGACTACTTCTACGTCAATTCCTTTGTGAGATAATTGATCTGCTGCTGTAAGTGCAGTATTTACTTGTTTGCCAATCGCTACAATAGTTAAATCCGTTCCTTCGCGTTTCACGTCCGCTTTTCCTAATGGAATCGTATAGTAGCCTTCAGGAACCTCACCTTTCATGTTGTACAATGTTTTGTCTTCAAAAAAGATAACCGGATCATTGTCTTCAATTGCTGCTAATAATAAACCTTTTGCATCGTAAGGA
>NZ_JBFULJ010000414.1:0-3293 GCF_056400385.1 Priestia sp. P5_B4 | reverse complement strand
ACCTAATCCAATCTGGAGCAGAACTAGATGTAAGCTTGGCAAAAAGAAATCCTTTATTTGCAGCAATTTACGGTGGTCATAAAAAAATAGTTGAATATCTAGTTAATCAAGGTATAGATATTTCCGTTCAATATACCGGAGAGAATATCAAGGATATGGATGCGTACCGATATGCTAAGGAATTTGGACAAATAGAAATTGCTGAATATTTAAAACGAAAGCTGAATGAAAAAGTACAAAAGAGAGTGCTTAAAGATTAATTAAATCGTATATAACAGGTCACAAGGCTAATAAAAGCAAGGAGGTCCATCTCATGCTAGAACCCATATATGCTGAAAACGTAATTGTCGGAGTGATATATAAAAAGCAGTTTCAATGGTATGTAACCGATCGAGAGCTATGGTATTTAGATTATGTAAAGTTTGCGCAAGCTTTTGAAAGTCATCTAGCGGCTGATGAATACATTGAACCTGAACGCAAAGGAATTGAGGTTCTTAACAGTGAAAATGCTGAGCTTTTTTTAAAACGTATAGAGTCGTATAAAGCAGATGCAGCTACTCTTTTAAAGCTGTTTGAAGATAAAATAGAAAGCGTAGATGAAGAAGACGTATTAGACTTTAGCCCTTCGTTTTTGGTGGACTTTGATCAAAAGACGTTCTACTCACTGTTTCCYGAACCGGCTTCATTTGAAGAATGTGTTCCAAGCGATTGGAAAGGAACGTATGAAGACTTTACAGGTTTGATTCCAAAAATAGAAAAGTATTGGGTAAATAAGGACGGAGAAAATTTATTTGAGCTGTGAAAGTAAACAGAGCATGGAGGGATAACGTTGTTTCGTGTTCAAACATTAATTAAGCGTCCAGATATTTTGATTACCGATTTATCATCTCTATATGAAAAGGAATCTACCTATTTTATCGAGATATCAAATGAAGCAGAACTCATTCGTTACGGTAATCAGCTTGATTTTACTTGCCTTGAAGGAGCTATTAAGCTCGAATACTACGGTGAGCCGCTTCTTGATGCATCTGCATGGGACGTTATAGATGGGATGTGGCTTTATTTGTTGAATGCAATGGAGAGTTTAAAAGAGACCGGGTATGGAGAGATGAATTTTCCAGATCAAGCTTCAGCATTAACCTTAAAATCGGCTTCTGAACAGTTTATACTGTATACCTTGCATACATCTCCTCCCGTAAAAGCAGTGCTTCCGAAACAAGACTTTTTTATGATGGTGTTAGGAGGAGCGGAGCAGTTTTTTAAAACGATGGAGAGATGTTTTAAAGGGAACTTTCAGTATTTCAATGAAATTAAACGTATTGAAGCGTTAAAAAGGCAGTAAGGAAGGCGAGGTTACTAGTAAAAGACTACAGGAACTATGGCCACAGTTTGACGGCAAGTGTAATTACTCGGCGTGCGCTTCCTTTTTCGAGCTGTTGTCCGATAGCACTTGATGTTTGCACCCAATTCACTTCATCAGGATAATTCGTAATCACTCCGTCACTTTTTGTTTTCCACAAAAATGAAGCGGGAAGCCGCTTGGTTCCAGACCACGGCGATATTTTCATTCCGGCAGAATGGACTTGGTGGATAAGAGCAGGCGTTAGGATGTCATAGGAAGGGTTAAAGTAAGTGGCAAAGTCAGCGAATTGCTGAATTGAGTTTGGGTTTGTATCTCGCTCYGAAGAAGTTAGTATGCCTATAGGAATGTTTGGGAGAAGCTCATGCATCTTTTTCATGGATGAAACGTTAAAAGACTGAATGATAACGTGATCGAGCTTTCGCTTGTTGATTTCAAAAGCTACTTTTTTTTCAATTCCAGGATAAAGTTCCGGGGCTTTTAACTCTATTAATATACCGATTTTTCCTTGGAATTCATCTAACACTTGTGAAAGAGTTGGAATTTTTTCATTCGCAAATGAATTGTCTTTCCAGCTTCCTGCATCCAAGCGCTGAAGCTCCGCGTACGTTAACTCTCGAATGTGTCCGCTTCCGTTTGTCGTTCGGTCTACGGTACGGTCATGCATAATAACGAGTACACCGTCTTTGCTTTGCTGCACGTCAAGTTCAATGTAATCCGCATTCATTTCTAGCGCTTGGTGAAAAGCAGCCATTGTATTTTCAGGTGCGTAAGCAGAGGCTCCTCGGTGCGCGATATTTGTGAGTTTTTCTTCCGTGCGTGCAAAAGCAGAAGAAGCAATCGAACAGCATAATAAGGCGACTACGCTTAGACTAGCTAAATATTTTTTCATCACGTTTCTCTCCTATGCGTTGGTATAGAAATAGCGTAACGAAAAAATGTGATGCTGATATAGAGAAAGTGTGTAGAAAGCGTTGACATTTCGTAAAGAAAAATAGGGATTTTTTCATGGCGATGTTTACAAAAAATGCGTAAACGAATAGGGATTTTAATCAAACGTTAAGGAAACAGCGCTATAATAAAAGGTGTGAAAAAAAGAATAGGAATTTCTTAGAAAATAGTTGTATAATAGGTGAGTCAGTCAATGAAAGGAATGGAACATGGATATTCAGTACATACATACGTTTACGATGCAAACGAAAGAGGAGTGCCGGATGCTTCAGCAAAAGCTAAAAGCACAAATTGATTTAACATCACGGGTCAAAATGACGCATATACATAACTGTGCTGGTGTTGATGTTGCGTATTGGGAAGAAAACGGCATATCTTACGGAGCTTGCAGCATTGTAGTGGTTGATTATCAGACGAAAAACGTTGTAGAAAAAGTGCACAGTGTAGGAGAAGTAACCGTTCCTTATCTTCCTGGATTCCTAGCTTTTCGAGAGCTTCCTTTAATTCTTGAAGCGGCTAAAAAACTTCAAATAAAGCCCGACGTGTTTTTATTTGATGGCAACGGATATTTGCACTACGAGCACATGGGAGTAGCCACGCATGCTTCGTTTTTTCTCAATAAACCTACCGTTGGAATTGGGAAAAGCTATTTGAAAATCAAGGGACATGATTACGTTATGCCTGAAAATACAGAGGGCGCTTATGAAGATATTGTGATTGATGGCGAAGTTTATGGTAGAGTAGTAAGGACAGCCAAAGGGGTAAAGCCTATTTTTCTGTCGTGCGGAAACTATATTGATTTGGACATGTCGTATCAGCTTATGATGCATTTTATTTCAAAAGAAAGTAAGCTTCCGATTCCGGTCCGCCTAGCGGATCTGCATACGCATGAGCTGCGGAAAAGGTACCGGCAGTCAACAGGGAAGTAAGCTGTTCATAATGAGTTCATAGTTTCCTTTTATACTGATGGTTGGAATATAGT
>NZ_JBFULJ010000413.1:0-3313 GCF_056400385.1 Priestia sp. P5_B4 | reverse complement strand
ATGTAGATGTTGTAGTTGTAGGCGGAGGGATTACAGGTCTTACTTCTGCGTACCTCTTAGTCAATGAAGGTCTAAAGGTAGGCGTTTTAGAAGCAGGAAGACTATTGAATGGCACAACGGGGCATACGACAGCAAAAGTTACTGCTCAGCACGATTTGATCTACGATGAGTTTATTCGGAATTTTGGAAGAAGTAAGGCAAGATTATACTATGAAGCTAATGCGGATGCTTTGAATTTTATTAAGAAAACAGTTGAAGAACATCAAATTGATTGTGATTTCATCATGCAAGATGCTTACATATATGCTACTACTGATGAGTATGCTCTAAAACTTGAAAAAGAGGCAGAAGCTTATAAGGAACTTAACATTGATGGTGAATTGGCAGACCATATTCCTTTTAACGTAAAAATTAAAAAAGCCCTTGTGATGAAAGACCAGGCACAGTTTCATCCCATTAAATACCTCGTTCACCTCGTTCAAGCTATTAAGCAAAAAGGCGGACTTATTTTTGAACATACAGCGGCAGTGAATATTGAATCTGGGGATAAGCAAACAGTTCTTACACGAGAAGGGATGCGTGTTACAGGAAGCTACGTTCTTTCTTGCTCGCATTTTCCTTTCTATGAAGGGCTGGGCCTTTACTCTGCTAGAATGCACGCTGACCGCTCATATATCCTTGCTGTTAAAGCCAAAGAAGCTTATCCAGGTGGAATGTATATTAGCGCTGATCAACCAACACGTTCCCTGCGTTCTACAGTCATTAACGGTGAAGAAATGGTTCTTATAGCGGGAGAAAGCCATCAAACAGGCCAAGGAAAAGATACAATGGAACATTATAAAGCGTTAAAGAATTTTGGTGAACAAGTTTTCGACATAGAAAATATTGTATATCGCTGGTCAGCACAAGACTTAGTCTCGCTTGATAAACTTCCTTATATTGGAGAAATCACCTCTAGTCAACCTAATATACTCGTCGCTACTGGTTATAGGAAATGGGGAATGACAAATGGAACAGCAGCAGCCCTCTTATTCAGAGATATAATTCTAGGCAAAGAGAACGCCTATCAACATTTATATTCGCCGTCGCGTTTCTACGCAAACCCCAGCTTGAAAAATTTCTTAGTAGAAAATGCTGATGTCGTAAGCCATCTCATCAAAGGTAAGCTTGAAATCTCTGATGTAAGAGCTGAAGATCTATCTAATGATGAAGGGGCGGTAATTACGGTTCGAGGTCATCGAAAGGGAGCCTACAAAGATCAAGAAGGAAAAATCCACATTGTAGATACAACCTGTACTCACATTGGCTGCGAAGTCGAATGGAACAGTGGAGATCGTTCTTGGGATTGCCCTTGCCATGGATCTAGATTTTCTTATACAGGAGAAGTTATAGAAGGCCCAGCAGAAAAGCCTCTGCAGAAATATGATTACACAATGCTCGATAACCTTACATCAGAGGATTCTGGGTATTAAAGACATTCTTTCTTTATGAAAATTATTTAAAACGGCAGGCTAGATCATGAACTCTCAGTTGGATTTGAAATCTCTGACTGCAGGGTTCTTTTTTTACTGTTTTACTAAAGGCATGATAATGATGAACTACAATTTCTTTTATGTAAACCTCCTATAATAAATTTGACTTCTTCTATAATAAATATCACATACTTTTTTCCATTTTAATTCACACTGAATATATGTTTTTATTCCTCACAATCAGCAGAAAACCATACAAAATAAACATTTTTCTACCAGTTATAATAAATAGCTTGCGAACAAAAAATTGTTCATTTTTGCCAAACATTTTTCTTAAAGGAACAGACGATTATAAACAAGTACGTTCTATCTACTTTAAGGAGGTTTTTAAGAATGACTAAAAACAATCAACGCTATAAGCAAAAAGACGCTCAGCTACTTGGAGGGAATATTACTGATACTGAATTAGGACAAGAACTGGGAAGCATTCATCAAGCAATTTCCCAGCTAAGTCAAAACTTTTCTCAGTTACAAAATTCTCAACAAGGTGCTCAAACAAGCCAAGCATCAAATCCATTAATGCAGCAGATGCAAATGTTTAGCTCTCAGGCTCAACAGCAAATGCAGCAAACAGACCAACAAGTTCAACAAAATATTCAACAAGCGATTCAATCTATGAACCAAGCCCTTCAAGGCATTCAGGCTAATCAAGTTATGCAGCAAATGTATCAGGCTATTCAGCAAGGTCAACAGCAACAAAATCAACGCCAATCGTCGAACCAAAATCAACAAATTCAATAATGAATTACCTGCAAATTTGCAGGTAGAGATATAGCAATTTTTATAAAATAGGGGTTTTAATTTACGTTTTAATTAGAACCCCTATCTTTACAGGAATTGAGTATTTGGCCTATAGGTTTTAATTGTAATCATGCTGGAAAGTAAATAAAAAAAGACCTCATTATAATTGAAGTCTTTCTTCTCTTGAAAGATGAACGTTAGTATCTATTAAAGAGTTAGAATTGAAACAATTCTGTAATTTTAAGTTGTCCATAGAGCTTGTTTTTATACGTTCTTGCTTTCATAGCTAATAGTAAAGAAAAATGAATTAAATTTCTTTGTTAATTACTATGTATGTTTCGAGAAGAATTGGAAAAGTATAAAGAAGTACGTGTTATCTATTTTAAGGAGGATTTTATATGACTCAAAATAATCAACAACAAGATCAGCAACAAAAACAAAAAGAGGCTCAGTTACTTGGAACTAAAATTACAGATGTTGAGCTAGGCCAAGAATTGGGGAGCATTCGCCAAGAAATTTCCCAACTAAGCCAAAACTTGTCTCAACTGCAAAACATTCAGCAAATGTCTCAGCAAGGATCACAACAGAATTCTCAAAGCAGCCAAGGCTCTAACTCTTTAATGCATCAAATGCAGTCATTTAGTTCTMAGGCTCAGCAGCAGATGCAGCAAACAGACCAACAAATTCAACAAAATATTCAACAAGCGATTCAATCTATGAATCAGGCTCTTCAAGGTATCCAAGCAAATCAAACTATGCAGAAGATGAATCAAGCTGTCCAACAAGCTCAACAACCATTTGGATCACAAGGGTTTCAAGCATCCGGAAGCCAAAACCAACAAAACCAACAAAATCAACATTCACATAACCAACAAAATCAAATTCAATTGTGATCTTAGAAAGCGAGCATTTGGAAATTTTTAATTAAAGGAATTTCCTCTACATTTTGCTCTTTTAATGTAGTCAACCTCCATGAAACCAAAGGTCATGGGGGTTTTCGTAATTCTCCGTATTCTTGATATCTTAGTATTTCATATACT
>NZ_JBFULJ010000412.1:0-3315 GCF_056400385.1 Priestia sp. P5_B4 | reverse complement strand
GAAGTAAGTACTCCTGCATAAGAGGTCTAGTCACAACGTTGTTACTAAGAAGCTCAGGCGTTTGTTTAGCAATTTGAACCAGCTCTTCTTTAGACAGCGCGAGTTCATTTTGCTTTCCAACAAACTGCTCTTGTTCTGCATCTCTTTCTAAAAGTACTCTGTTTTCATTGTGTGAATAAAAGAGATGAGCCGTTTCTTCTCCCACTTCAATCATTCGTCCGTATTGTTTTTGAATCTCAGTTTGCTGTTCCATAACGGCTGACGATAATTTGTCATTTTGTTCAATTAACGTCACAAAGAAAGAAGATTCAATGCTGCGCACTTCTTTAGAAGCTGCATCCATTAAAATAAGACCTGACTCTGCGAACATTGTGGTAACCAAATGAGCAAAGAAATCGACATAGGTACGTGATTTATCTAACGCTTCTAAAACAAAGTGTAATACCTGGTTTGTATGGGCCGTTTCATTAAACGTTTGAAATACATCACGAACCCAGCTTCTACAGGCCTCATGGTCTAGTTCAATTTGAGAAACCATTTGCTTTTTCTTTAAAGAATGCTTTAGCGTTTTCTTTAAAAGCTGGTTTTTATGCTCTGTGTATACATGGTTGATCTCAGCAAAATCATGATCTTCTCCAGCAATCCAAAATACCGGAAGCACGGGCACGTTTAAAGCTTCCTCTTGTTGTTTAGCTAGGAGCACAATTGAAATCACTTTATGAATGGTGTACAAAGGACCGGTAAGCAGCCCCGCTTGCTGACCTCCAACGACCACTACGCTGTTAGGATCTTTTAGCTTTTCAATATTTTCAATCGTCTTAGAAGATGCTCCGTAGCGCTTATTAAAATCAAGCAGATACTCAGCAAGCTGTTCTCTTGGATAAGACTGCTTTTGAACATCCGCTAAACGTTTTTCATATACGTCTTTTTCGTGTATATTATAATGAAAAAAGGAAAGTGCTTGCTTTTCACCTTTTATGTAATCGTTCGTTAGTTTGTTTCCCGCCTTTAAAGAGACGTCTGTAATCTCCATGAAAGAACTTCCTTTCTTTTCCTAATACTTATATTCTCTACATATAGCTTCATTATCCATAATGTAACTGCCCACGTCTAGTAACATGCTTTACAGAGAGGAAATACGAAAAGCGATTCCACCTATATTTAATACAATATGTGCAATAAGAAACAAAACAAAATTCATCCGAAAGAACCCTTTCGCGATAAGCTTCATTTCTAAGTCATGTTTGACTTTCCAATGTACAAACATCATAATCATTGCTACAACTAAAAGGACTAACGCAATCAACCACAAAAAAGAGTGCCCGAAAATTTCCACAGCTGCATAATGCACGGACAAAATAAGAAAAACCGTAGTAATGTATGTTGCTATGTGGACAGATTTCCTTTTATTTTTCGTCAGTTTGCGTAAAAGCATGTATAGAATAAAAAAACCAACGAGCGGCAGAGTGACAAACGTCGCAAAAACTCCAGCAATAAAACTTCCCATGTTAATCACCCTTTTCTTCTTCGATTCCTTTTATTGACCCATATAAAAAGTCAACAATAGGCGTCGACGTTCTTTTTTCAGCAGCTTGTGTTTGAATATAGCCTAAAATAGCATCAATTTCTGTTTGCCGCCCCTTCTGTATATCTTTTAGCATAGAAGATTGATTTGTACTCGTGCGCGAACAAACCCCCAGCGCATTTTCCCAATAATTAAAAGCTGAATCCAGTTTTAACACAGCGGCAATCTCTTCAAACAATAGACGCATCGTTTTATAAAAGTAGCCGTTATGAATCAGCTGCCCATTTTTTACCCCATACAGCGCCGTAAGAGGATTGATGAGCGCATTTACAACTAATTTCTTCACCAGCATCGCATACCAATCTGTTTCAATCACCCAAGGAAAATTCACAATTGGCAAGATAGACTCCATTTCTCCTCTGTATGAAGCAATACGGGTTGTTCCTATTCCTGTATGATGGACGCTATCCATATTTGTACGCATTGCCCCGTGTTCAACTGTACCCAAATAGAGAGTGCTCTGGGGGAGATTTTTAAGAATTTCAATATGGCTCATACCGTTTTGGATAAACAAAAGGGGAGTATGTATAGTAAGGGTTTTGATAAAAGGAATAATCTCTTTTAAATGATACTGTTTTACAGTAATAATGATTAGATCTGCTTCTTTTATGTTTTTTTCCAGAGGGATAGCACTCACTTTTTTAGTGTGATGTTCCCCTTGTCTATGTAAGGTAATTCCATTATCGTTAATACACTTTGCTTGAGTTTTTGTTTTCGTATACAAGGTTACATCATAACAATCTGATAAATACGCGCTAAACAACAGACCTAATGATCCGCCTCCAATAATACCTATAGTTTTCATCGTATTTTTTGTTCCTCTTTCCATTATTGAGTTTCATTTTAGCAAAAAAATGCTTTGAATTAAATGCATTCTTAAAATTTTACCTATTCATATAGCCCGTGTGATTAAAAATCACCGGGCTTATTGTAAATTATTTAGAGTGATCCCGTTTTTTTCTATTATACGGGATACACCGGATGTTTACGACGGCTAAAGGTCACATTCTTTGTTTCATATAATCGAAAGCGGTCAATTAAAGTTCGACGCAGCTCGTTAGCAGGAACGATGTCGTCAATAATAAGTTCAGAAGCCAGCGTATRGATATCGATGTGTTCTTTATACTCCTGCTGTTTCTGTTTAACAAACATAAACCGCTCTTTCGGATCTTCAATTTCATTAATTTTATTAGAATAGACGGCATTTACTGCCGCTTCAGGACCCATTACGGCAATTTGAGCAGTAGGTAATGCAAGGCAGCAATCCGGTTCAAAAGCTGGACCAGCCATAGCGTAAAGCCCTGCGCCATAAGCTTTGCGCATGACCACGGAAATTTTAGGAACTGTAGCTGAACTCATCGCTGCAATCAATTTTGCACCATGTCTAATGATGCCTGCTCTTTCTACTTTGGTTCCAATCATAAATCCAGGTACATCCGCTAAAAATAGCAAAGGAATATGGAAGGCATCGCACAGTTGAATAAATTTTGCTCCTTTATCTGCTGAATCTACAAACAGCACTCCTCCTTTGACCTTCGGCTGATTGGCAATAATCCCTACTACTTTTCCATCTATTCGTGCAAGCCCTGTTACCAATTCGGCGGCAAACAGTTTTTTCACTTCAAAGAAGCTCTCTTCGTCAATAAGGGTATCAATTGCTTCATAGATATCAAATGGAACATTTTGATTCTCCGGAATTAGTTCTACTAAATCCTTTGTCTGCTTAGGCT
>NZ_JBFULJ010000411.1:0-3320 GCF_056400385.1 Priestia sp. P5_B4 | reverse complement strand
TTAAAAAAGGGCCCTCTGGCCCTTTTTTGATTGGTTATAGAATTCCTTACCACAGTTTTGCCATTTGAGTCACAAGCGTATAGACTCCTAGCACAGCCATAATAACGACCACAAAACCGCCAAAAATGGTAAGCCAAGTCGGATGCTTGTAATCGCCTACTATCTTCTTTTTATACGCCGCTATAAGCATTGTTCCGAGTGTAATAGGTAAGATTAACCCATTTAATGCTCCAGCTAAAATAAGCAGAGTGACCGGCTGGCCAATCGTTAGGAAAACTAGGGTTGAAATCGTAATAAAGGCAATGATAATCCAGTTTTCATATTTCTCAATCCTTTTGCTGAAGGATTTAACAAAGGAAACCGATGTATATGCTGAACCAATAACTGAAGTGATAGCCGCTGCTGCCATGACGACACCGAATAATTTATAGCCAATATCCCCTGCGGCTAACTGAAAAACAGAGGCTGGTGGATTATCAGGATTCAGTTTTAACCCTTGACTCAACACACCTAATGTCGCTAAAAATAGAAAAATTCGAATGATCGAAGCAATCGTAATACCAGATACTGCTCCTCTTGTTACTTCAGGAATCGCGGCTTTTCCTTTAATTCCTGCATCTAATAAACGGTGACCTCCTGCAAATGTAATATATCCTCCTACCGTTCCTCCTACAAGAGTAACAATCGCCATTACGTCAATGTGCTCCGGCCAAAATGATTTAGAGACTGCTTCTCCTACTGGGGGAGCGGACGAAATAGCCACATACACCATTAAAATAATTAATATTCCGCCCATTAATTGAGCAAATCGATCCATTAATTTTCCGGCTTCTTTGACTAAAAAAATTGCGATAGAAATGATGGCTGTAATGACTGCACCGGCTTTAGGGGAAATACCAAATAGCGCATTGAAGCCAAGACCCGCTCCTCCTACATTTCCAATATTAAATGCTAAGCCTCCGATTACAATTAAAATAGCAATAAATAAGCCGAGACCTGGCAAAACGCTGTTAGCGATATCCTGTGCTCTTTTTTCTGAAACGGCAATAATACGCCATACGTTTAGCTGAACGCCAATGTCTAATAAAATCGACARTAAAATGACAAAACCAAAACTTGCGGCGAGTGCTTGTGTAAAGACCGTTGTTTGAGTTAAAAAACCTGGACCCACTGCTGAAGTAGCCATTAAAAATGCTGCTCCGAGCAGCACGCTCCAGTTGCGCTCTTTTTTCATGATGTCACCTCATTGTGGTTGAATAATGATTTGTTCTTCTTTTAGCTTGTCACAAATAGCTTTGGCAAATTCAACAGCATGTGCACCGTCTCCATGAATACAAACGGTATCTGCTTGAATGGGAATCTCTTCATTTTGCACAGTAAACACTTTCTTTTCTTTGACCATTTTAATTACTTGAGAAATAGCCGCTCCTTCATCTTGAATCACGGCGTTTTCAACGTTTCTCGGCGTCAGCATGCCGTTCTGTTGATAGGTTCGATCTGCAAATACTTCCTGAGACGTACGCAAGCCCATTTCGTTTCCGGCTTTAATCAATTCACTTCCAGCCAAACCATATAGAATAGCTTCCTCACTAACATTATAAACAGCTTCAGCAATAGCTTTAGCTATGTATCGATCCCCTGCAGCCATATTATATAAAGCGCCATGAGGTTTCACATGATGAAGGGTCCCTCCTTCTGCACGTATAAAAGCTGAAAGAGCCCCCATTTGATACACCATTAAATCATAAGCTTCTCGAGGCGTAATTTTCATATATCTACGTCCAAATCCAGCTAAATCTTGCAATCCGGGGTGGGCGCCAATCGCCACATTTTCACTCAAAGCCAGCTTTACTGTTTCTCTCATAACCGAAGGATCTCCGGCATGAAAGCCACAAGCAATGTTTGCTGACGTTACATAGCGTAAAATTTTTTTATCATTTCCTAATCTATAGTTCCCAAAGCTCTCCCCTAAGTCACAGTTCAAATCAACGGTAGCCATCTTCTTCCCCCTTATATTTTCATTCGAAGTGCTCTTTTAATATGATTTATTTTCTTTTCCTGCTCCATATATAAATGCTGTGCTTCATCCAGTGAAATTGCTTGAAAAGAAATCTTTTTCCCTGGAGAAATTTGCGCCAGCGCTGAAAAATCTGCAGTTGCTACCTGTCCGATTCTAGGATATCCTCCTGTCGTTTGATGATCTGCTAATAAAACAATGGGCTGTCCTTCTTTTGGTACTTGAATCGTACCGAACGTCACAGCGCTAGAGAGCAGCTCTTTTTCTTGACCAAGGACTAATTTCTTTCCTTTTAGCCTATAGCCCATGCGGTCAGATTGAGGGGTAACGTCAAATTCTTGATTAAAGAAATGCTGTTGACTTTCTTTTGTAAACCAATCAAATTCTGCACCTTTCATCGTGCKGATAATAGGCGTCTCGTATGAAGGAAGAAGTTTAGGGTGAATCGTCCAAAAAGCCTGCTGAAAAGAGCGGTCCGTTTGCTTTTTCACCAATTTCTTTATAATTGCTTCCCCCGTTTCTGTAGGAGGGTGGCTTAATACTTCGTCCCCTGACTGTAATGCTTTACCGTGCAGCCCGCCTATCCGAGCGCGAAGTGAAGTAGATGTACTTCCCATAACTGCAGGAACATTAAAAGCACCGGAAACCGATAAATAAGAACGGCACCCTAAAGTCGGAACGCCAAACTGTAGCACGCTCCCTTTTTTCACATATAAAGGCCGCCACATCTTTACGGCTTCATCATTAACAGTTGGCGATAAATCCCCTCCCGTCAGGGCAATCAAAGCATCTTGCTGAAATTCAATTTTTGGCCCCATTAACGTAATTTCAATAACCGGCTGATTTTCTTGATTTCCTACTAATAAGTTGGCAATCCTTAAAGCAACTTTGTCCATTGCCCCGCTGACAATCATGCCGTCCTTTTGATATCCATATCTGCCGATATCTTGAATCGTTGTTAATAAACCGGGACGTATCACTTTAATACTCATCTTCATCCACCTCCTTTTGGGCTTCATATTCTGTTTCAGAAATGGAAACAAATCGGATACGATCACCTGCTTGAAGCAAGCTTGGCGAATCATTTTTGGGGTTAAATAGTGTAAGAGGAGTACGCCCGATTAACTGCCATCCTCCAGGTGTCTCAATTGGGTACACGCCGGTTTGCATTCCTGCGATGCCAACTGACCCTTTTGGGATGCTGTTTCTCGGTGATTCTTTTCTTGGAGTCGCAATTTCTTCGCTCATCCCTCCCAAGTAAGGAAAACCAGGAGCAAAGCCTAGCATATACACCAAATATTCT
>NZ_JBFULJ010000410.1:0-3329 GCF_056400385.1 Priestia sp. P5_B4 | reverse complement strand
GTACCAACTACATCGATAAATTTAGGGGGATTTTAATGAAAAAAACCGTGATTTCTTTGGCTGTAGCAACAAGTTTGACTTTATCTTTTACAAGTGTACAAGCTTCTACTTCTGCAAATGCTTCTCAMCATCAAAGTTCTGAACAAAAAGTATTAAAAAAAATCAATGCTGAGAAAATTTATCAAGACATTGCGTATCTCTCAAAAAAACCTCGTGTGGCAGGAACTGAAGCTGAACGCGAAGCTGCTACATTTGTTCAAAAGCGTTTGTCTAAACTAGGCTATGAGAGCGCAGTAGAGCCTTTTACCTTTACCGGTTACACACCAGCAGCTAGTTTTTCACTAAGCGTAAACGGTACCAGCTACTCTCCAACAACTTTTACTTATAGCACCAATGGAAATGTCACTGCTGAAATTGTAGATGGAGGGCTGGGTACAAAAGATAATTTAGCAAACAAAGATATGACAGGTAAAATTGTATTAGTTCAGCGAGGCACTATTACTTTTGGTGAAAAAGTATTAAATGCTGCTGAAAAAGGGGCTGCAGCCGTCATTATTTTTAATAATACAGACGGTGAGCTAAGCGGAACGCTTGGCGGCGCTAATGATAACTACATTCCGTCTCTTGCTGTTACCAAAGAAGAAGGTGAAAAGATTCTTACTTCTATTCAAAAAGGCGAAAAGCCTTCAGGTACAGTAAAAATTGAAGGAGCTGTCGTAAGTGAGCGAACATCTTATAATGTAACCGCTACTAAACCTTCTACTTTTAAGAAAAAAGAAACAAATGATATTATTGTAGTAGGTGCTCATCATGATTCTGTGGCCGGAGCGCCTGGGGCAAATGACGATGCTTCTGGAACAGCAATGGTGCTTGAATTAGCTCGCGTATTTAAAACTCTTCCTACTGATACAGAACTGCGATTTGTTACATTCGGAGCTGAAGAAGTAGGCTTACTAGGATCCGAGCATTATGTTAGTGAGCTATCTGAAGATGAGAAAAATCGTATTGTTGGAATGTTTAATTTAGACATGGTGGGAAGTCGAGATGCGGGAGATTTGGTGATGAATACAGCTGATGGAACACCAAATCTTGTCACAGAATTAGCTCAAGCTTCAAGTACAAGATTAAATGGATCACCTACGCCATTCCAAGCTGGCGGCCGCAGTGATCACGTTCCTTTTGCAGAGGCAGGAATACCGGCTGCTCTATTTATTCACAGTCCGTCTGAACCTTGGTATCATACGCCTGAAGATACCCTTGATAAAATAAGCAAAGAAAAACTTCAAGATGTGGCTGAGATTGTTGGAACAGCTATTTACGATCGTTCCCGTCCCGATCAACAAGGTTCTTCAGTTAAAAAGAAAGCAACATTTAAAGCTCCTCATCTTTATCACGAGCAAGATGTTAAATAAGAATCTGTCCCTGTTATTCATACATGATCAAAAAAAGAGATGTTTATGCATCTCTTTTTTTGATAAGCAGATTTCTCAAGGTTTTAAATCCATTATGCTACAATTATTATAGAGGAACCTCATTTATTGCTTACATAAAAATTTTGAACAAAAGAGGTGTATTTTTTGGATTTTACGGTAGACCATTCAATTCTTTTACTATCTATTCTCCTTGTCATAGGGGTACTTACTGCAAAGTTCTCTACTCGCCTTGGAGTCCCTTCGCTTGTACTCTTTATTATTGTAGGAATGGTTGTTAGCCACTACATCTACTTTGACAATGCTCTTTTAACACAAGGATTCGGAATATTAGCGCTTATCATTATTCTTTTTGATGGAGGCGTGCAGACCAAATGGAAAGATGTTAAACGCGTTGTTCGCCCTTCCGTTTCATTAGCTACTTTCGGAGTCCTCATTACGACAGTTTTAACGGGTGTACTTGCCAAATATATTTTAGGTGTTACTTGGCTTGAAGGCTTTTTATTTGGGGCAATCGTTGGCTCTACAGATGCTGCAGCCGTGTTCTCTGTACTAGGGACACAGAATATCCGCCAAAAATTAAACTCCACGCTAGAAGCAGAATCTGGTTCCAATGATCCGATGGCCATCTTCTTAACCGTTTCTATTATTGAATTAATTCAACATCCGGACTCTCCTATCCTCTCATTAATCCTTAATTTCTTTTGGCAAATGGGAATCGGGCTGGTACTTGGTTTAGTACTCGGAAAAGCATCCGTTTGGATTATTAATCGAATTAATTTGGATTCTTCAGGTCTTTACCCTGTGCTTACATTGTCATTGGCCGCCTTAACCTATGGAATTTCCACATTTGTAGAAGCAAGCGGTCTACTTGCTGTATATGTAATGGCAGTGGTAGTAGGAAATGCAGATCTAACTTATCGTCACACAATTGTCCGCTTTAACGAAGGTTTTGCATGGATGATGCAAATTTTAATGTTTATTTTACTCGGCCTTCTTGTCTTTCCTAATCAACTGCTAGATATCATTTGGCAGGGTATACTGTTATCTCTTTTACTTATGTTTGTCGCTCGTCCACTCGGCGTATTTCTTTCGATGATGTTTGCTAAATATTCTTCCAAAGAAAAACTGTTTATTTCTTGGGCCGGTTTAAAAGGAGCTGTTCCAATTGTATTGGCTACTTATCCTATGATGGCAGGTTTGGAGAACAGCACGCTCATTTTTAACGTCGTTTTCTTTGTTGTCTTAACTTCCGCTCTTCTTCAAGGAGCAACAATCGCTCCTTTAGCCAAATTTCTAAACCTTTCTCAAGGTGAAAAAGAGACGGTTCCTCACAGTCTCGAGCTTGTTTCGATGGGCAAAACCAAAAATGAAATGATTGAGTTGAAGCTCGTGGAACATGCAGATATATCAGGAAAATCGCTTGAAGAACTTCACCTCCCTGAAGACATTTTAGTGACTGCTGTTATTCGAGATGATAAACTACTTACCCCTAGAGGAAATACACAAATTTTTGCAGGTGATACATTATATATTCTTATTTCGAAGAAAAAACGGGATAAAGTAAAAGCATTTTTCCAAAAAAATACGTCTGATGGGGACGAAAGAGAAGGAAAAACTAGTTAAAAAATTGGTTAAAGTCTTTACGAGAAAAACAGCACCCGATTATTGAACGGAGTGCTGTTTTTGCTGTTGCATCAAATAAAGAGATTTATAATTGGGGTGATGTTTTAAAAGTTCTGAGACCGTTACAAATTTATATCCCTCTTCCTTTAACTTCGGTAAAATTTGTTTTAATGCTTCAATGGTTTGGGTTCGATCTCCTCCCGTATCATGAAACAATACAATATCTCCTGACCTGGCATGGTTAAGCACTTGACTTACAATTTTACCTACGCC
>NZ_JBFULJ010000409.1:0-3338 GCF_056400385.1 Priestia sp. P5_B4 | reverse complement strand
AGTGAGAATTTCAATGAATCATATATAGTGGAGTACTGGGGATCAGAGAATAATTTTCTAAAAAATGGATTAGGAGTTTGTCTTATCCATAAAGGAAAGATTATCGCTGAATGTGTGTCTATTTTTCATAGTGGAACCATAGCTGAAATCGATATTGTGACTAATTCTAACTATAGAGGACAAGGATTGGGAAAGATAGTGGGCCAGACGTTTATAAATAAATGTTTAGAAAAGAATGTTATGCCTGCTTGGGATTGCGATAATAACAATAAAGCCTCGAAAGCACTAGCCAATAAACTTGGGTTTTCGAATGAAGAGGATTACGCTTTATATGTATTAAAATAAAAAGAGAATGAGACATAAATAAATCAATACAATCTACAGACGAACGAATGGAATGCATGAGCGAATGGCTTGTTACACCGCGGTTGATTTCCGTGCAAGACGTTGCTTTCCGCAGGCGGCCGATAAGCCTTGCCCTCTAATTACCAGCACACAAGATGATTTTACTGTAAACTGAATCCTATGCTCGTTAGGTTTAACAGTATCTACTTTATTAAATTATCCTGAATTCTTATTTGGGTAGGAGGACCTTATGATATCGTTTAATAGAATTATAAAATTGCGGGATTTGGAAATTTTTCGAGTGTCAAAAAACGGAACAATCTTTTCTTATGTAGTTATTGAAGACACGAGAAAGCCATTTACAGAAGAAGATAAAAAGCTAGATCCATTATGTTATATGGAGGAAGAAGATATTAACGCGATTTTAAATGTGTTTAGGATTTCATTAATCAATGATGAAAAATTAAGTGAAGAAGAGTCACTTTTTCTAAAATCGTTCTTTTCAGATTTTGTTAATAATACAAATTTAACGAATTTTATTATTACGGAATACATTCAAGAAGATTTGTATGATCATGACGTCAATATAAAATTTTTCAATAAAATTTTAAAGGATATAGGTTCAAATTATATTATTGAAGAATTTGATGAAATGAACTGGATTTATTTATCTCAAGATTAAAATATAACGATGGGTACTATATACAAAGCTAATTTACATAAATACTTTTCTGGAAACTCAATTACATTTATTAATTTAAAAATATTCAAAAAACGCCATTATAGTGTGAAATTACACTATAATGGCGTTTTTTCTTAATGGAAGGAGAAAGAAATGAATAAAAAGAGCATCTGAACGAATAGTTAGATGCTCTTTTTATTGTCTAGAACGATGAAGTATGTTCTATATATGAAGAAAAACAATTTGAACTAGGCATATTTTGTATAATATGTTTCTAGAAGCGAAATCGTATAATTTTATGGAATAGGAGTACAAAAATAGCATGAAGTGGACGAAAGTAAAGAAAAATATGGAGAATTTATTCTGTGATAAGTTGAAGTATAGATTGAGTATTCATTTCACTAAATATAACGTTTCTCTTGGAGAACAGGCACGTATTTGGATTACTCTAGATAAGAAGGAAATTTTTAATGCTTCTTCAGCAGAATATTTAATGGAACATGATAAACTTTGGGAGGAAGTGAAGAGAAAAACAAGCAAACCCTTTCCAGAGTGTTTATTTGAATGTTTCCCGGAATTCATTGGGAAGGTAAATGATATGGACTACACTGCAAGTATTCTAGAACATAGAGGTGTTTTTAACGTTGATCATGTTTATAACGCCTTCATCCAGTATCCTCAGCTATCCATTGATCGAGCATTAAATTCTGGGAACGTTATTTCTCAAGCTCTTGCATTAGTAGATAGAAGGTTAGGGAAAAGGACGCTGGAAGCTTTAAAGTACAATTCGGACGTGCACCCTTTAATTATGCAAGTTTATGAACTAAGATGTAAGGTTGAAAATATCAAGCCCAGTTAGTAAAAGAAGGAGGCTATACTGTGAAGGCCACAAATTTCTTTATTAAAGATATCAAAGAATTTCAATCCGCTAATAAAAATCTAAAAAATATCTTCAACACAAATAAGGAATTGCCCCATCAAGTATTTAACCAAAGGTGTGATTATTACTTATTTGAAGAGTTCTACTGGGGCATGTGTGAGGAGTTTTGGCCTACTGTACAATATTTAACAAAAATCTTTAGTGAAAAGGAAGTTACAGTTGCGGTTTTAGATCCACATCCTACAAATTATTTTTATAAAGAGTTTGGCTATTTTAATTACTTGAAGCTTCCTGCTTCTTTATCAAGTGAAGAGTATAGGACTGTCCTAGAAATTGGACCGGAGGACTACCCTGCGGATGCTCCATACTATCATTCAGAAAAAATTGTATGGTTTTCTTCTTCTAAGAAGTGGGCGATATGGGGAGAGCGGAGCTTAGATATATGTGTCATAGGTTTTAATGAATCTGTTTTGTTAGACCATTTAATGAAATCACCATCTAAAYGGTCGTATTTAAATGAAGATGTTGAAGATTTAATTGGCTTAAACTTTAGAAATATGAAGCTTCCTCAAGATTTTAAAGACAGCTTATCAAAAAACTATGCTCATGATAGAGATAGTGGATGAGTATTATATTAATCTGTAAAAGGGATCAAACTCTTTATAACTATAAAAAATCCTTTGCTTCCAGAGCAGAGGGTTTTTTTAGGTGAATACCTTATTCTACGTAAGTGTTGATCTACGATAACGAAGATTTAATTACCTCTACAACATTCTTTTTTGTCTGACTCAAATAGGTTCTTTTTTCAACAGACATTAATAATCCTATAGGCATCTCAGGGTCAAACCCTTGTACTTTAAACGGGATATTAGTTGGTTTTAAACTAGTGCCACTAGGGATAATTCCTACTGCATATTCAAACATCATTTCTGGAATGAGGTGCAGGGCACTGCAGTTGTAGACTTGTTTAAAGGCTAAATTATTCTCGGATAAAAAGTGGTTGACGGATTGATAGTAATAGCAGCTATTTTCTCCTATTAAAATGGGATAGTGAATAATATCAGCTATTTCAACTGATTTTTGCTGTAGCAGCGGATGGTTAGGCATATTAACGATAAATTCAATTTGTTCTTTACCAAGCGGAGTAAAAGTTACGCCCGAAAGGTTTGTGTTCTGTCCGCAAACAGCAAAGTCTAGTTTATCTTGACGTAATAGTTCTGATAAAAGTGCCGTGTTTCCAATGGTGAAATCGCAGTGTATGTAAGGTTTTTCGTCATTTAAATAGCTTAATATAGCTGGCATCAACCTTTGAGCAATCGATTCTGATAAGCCTATTTTGATTGTTCCTTTTTCCTCTTTGCTTATACGCTGCGCTTGAGAGATTGAATACTCCCAGTGCTTCAACAAGCTATCTACTTCTTCTACAAATAG
>NZ_JBFULJ010000408.1:0-3354 GCF_056400385.1 Priestia sp. P5_B4 | reverse complement strand
GCTGCAGCGAGAGGAATATCAACATGAGCTGATAAAAAAAGCAAAAGAAGAGCTTCAAGAATACATAGAAGCCCAAACGCATCAGGAGGCAATTGAAGAGCTCGCGGATTTACTGGAAGTTATGCAGGCGCTAGCAGCTGTGCACGGGGCCACGCCAGAACAACTTGAGAAAGTGCGTGAGGAGAAGGCCAGGGAGCGCGGGAAGTTTGATGATCGGGTTTATTTAGTGGAGGTAGAATAAGAATAAATTATTTTAGTAAAAGGAAAAATGAAGATAATTTTATTATTTGTTCAAGAACCTACTACATTTCAGACCTGATTTTCATTATTTGATACTTTATTCTAGAGATTACAGGTAATTTAAGTTAAAATAAAACAATTTTATTCCAGATATTATTATATCTATGCTATAATCAATAAGAGAATAATGAGGTATAATTACCTAAAAAAGGAAATTTAAAGATTACTTTTTACCTATTTTGTCTTTTGATGGATAGTTTTTTATTGTCGATTAGAAGCAATTTGGGCTGTTTTTATGCCATCAATTAATTATTGGATTTATGAAATTAGGTAGTACTAAAATAATAAAATGACAAAAGGAGAGAATGACTTTGAATAAAAATACATTTGTTGACTATTTAGATCAATTTAATGTTTTATCTCCTAATCACTCTAAAATATATGATGAATACACATACGATAAAGGTAAAGACTCGTATGTTTTTAAAATTGAAACGAAGGCAGAAACGTATCTTTGTAATTTATTTTTAAATAACCCTCAAAGCATTATATTAACAGGAAATGCGGGGGATGGAAAGACTAGGTTATGTCGTTCCGTTTATAATTATTTTCACCAAGATGGTTTAGTAGATTGGCCTGAATCAGGAATACTTGAAGTAGATTTTCCGCACGGCAAAATTAGAATGGTTAAAGATTTATCAGAACTAAAAGACGAAATTATACTAAAGGAACTTAGTAGATTACAAGCAAGTGTAAAYGATAACCATACAGATAAAATATACTATCTTATTGCTGCAAATGAAGGTAAGTTGACTAAATTTTTATCTCAACATGAAGATCTATCCTCGTTAAAAGTGGAAGTTAAAAGACGTTTTAAGACCCACTTAGCCAATAATTCCACTTTTAGTATTATCAATTTGTTAGATGTAACCTCATCATTATACGTTGAAAAAGTCTTAGATGAATGGAATAAAGAAAGTAACTGGTCGGTATGTGAAAGTTGTTCTAAGCAAAAAGCGTGCATTATAAATTTAAATCATAAAAGATCTTCCAAAGATTTTGTGAAAAATAGATTGGTAGAACAATATAGGTTTCTTGACTATTTAGGCACCCACATAACTATGCGTGAAATGCTTATACATATTAGTTATATCCTTACCGGTGGTTTAACTTGTACAGATGTGTTGGATGCAGATTATGCAGCCTTAAAATACCAAATTGACAAACCATATTATGAAAATTTCTATGGGAATAATGCTGCCAATGAAGCTCTTTCGGATATRAGAGCAATAAAACTCTTTAAAGAATTAGATCCAGGAAGATATTCTGATTCTAATATAGATGATTTTATTTTAAATGGCGATATTAGTGGCAATGTTCAATTGGAAGCTTTACATGAAGATTTATTTAATTCGGATTTAGATTTATATCTAGGATACTTTAAGAAAAGATTAGATATTTATCGTAATCATAACAAAGAGAGTAATGATAACCTCATTGAAGAATGGATAGAAAAGTTAAGAAGAAAGTTTTATTTCGAATTCCCTTCAGAAGAATTTTTTAATAGAAATAATTTAGTTCCCTTTAAATTTGTAAATATATTTGACGAGCTTTTTGGTGACCAAAGGAAGCAGGCGATAAGCAAAAGGGACTTAACTAGAGGCCTTAATCGGGCTTTTTCTAAGAAATTAGTAGATAGTAATAGAGAATTATTCTCTACTTCAGAGAACCTAATGATTCATTCAAGTATACCTATAAGTCAGATGAAAATAAGTGAAGAAAAACAAAGAGAGGACATTGATCACAGATCCTCTAGCTTTGAAATTACTGTAGGTAATACTAAATTATCTTTAAATTTATATGTATTTGAGTATCTCATGCGCTTAAGTAACGGCGATACTCATAATATTTTAAAGGAAGATGTGGAAATCCTTCTTGATACATTTCGTAACGAATTAATAAAAGAAACTGAAACTGACCCTTTTGTATTAAACATTCTAAGGTTAGATAAAGAAAACGGTTTGTATGTGCAAGATTGTATAGAAATTTTAGAATAAGGGTGAATAGACATGCAGAATTCAGATAAAAATGTAGAAGAATTTTCATCTCAGCTATCTGCAAAAATTTGGGGGCATCGTTTTAAAGATGGTCAACGTGGACCGGAGTATGTTTTAGAGTTCTTAAATGTTTTATATGGAACAAATTATCAACTAAATGCAGATTGCTATTTTAGAAATAAATCACAAAATTTACGTAAATTTATCTTTGAAGGTGTCAAAGAAGGTAGTAAGCGTGGCAGCGCGCAACTTGATCAAGAAAAAAAGAAATTTCTTTATGAAAAACTTCAAGATGATAACAAAATCGAAGTTATCAGAGAGTTTTTTAGAAATCTAGAAATACCTCTTGTGGACGGAAAAGGAAAAGAAGCTGATCGCTCCTGGTATGCTCGATCGTTATACCCTTTACACGAGAGCCTACTTTTTTTTGAGTTACGTGTTAAAGGTGAAAATACTTCTTACGAACGAAACTTTTTTGCTCGTGGTGGAGAATTATATTATTTAATGGTTTCTTATGGAGCTGAAAAATTTCCAGGTGTTAAATATAGAATAGAGCAGAGGTTTCAACAATTATTACAAAAAAACAATTCTGTTGGTCAAATAGTCGACTCTATTCAAAGTGTTTTAGGTGATGAAGATGAAAATAAATCTCAGGACAAGTACCCATTAAAAAAGATGGAAAAACTGTCTAAGGAATACCCTCATTTGCCAATTGAAGAACATGCACTTTTTGATCAGTTTGCTGAAGAAATGTCAAACTTATTGAATTTAGATATTGATGTTTACGATATGTTTAAGCTTTTAACAAGTTTAACTTGCTTTCATATTTTATTGTATATGTATGAGCGATCTAAAGTAGAGGCCACCAACCGAATAGAGTTTTTCTTTGATTGTTTAGATGGCAAAAATAAAGAAGTGCAAAAAATATCAACTAGCACGTTTAAAAACAACGAAATTTTAATTAAAGAAAAATTTGAAGACTATTTCTCAAAGCAATTTTTCAGCATTATCGGTCATGAGGAAGAAGTCAATAGAGAGTTAAGTAAGTGGAAAGAAG
>NZ_JBFULJ010000407.1:0-3356 GCF_056400385.1 Priestia sp. P5_B4 | reverse complement strand
GAATCCAAAGCATGTTGCCTGTGAATATTCCTGCTATAAAAAAAGGAAGCGGCAGCACGTAGTAACAGGCAAAAAAAACGCTTAGTATCCAAACTGCTTTAGCGGAGCGGCCCAGACCTATAAAGATGTTTTTAGCAAAACCGTTCCATACTTCTTCTGTTGTTTCATACATATAACAGCTAACATGAGAGGTAATATTCGCTAAAATGACGCGGTGTTTCTTTTGCTTAAAAAGCTGGGCTAGGTGGACATCTTCTACTAGTGAAGATTTGACGGCTTCATGTCCTCCTACGGCCTCGTAAGCTTCATTTTTTATAAACATAAAAGCACCGTGAGCCGCGGAAGCTTTGCTCATCTTATTACGATTAGCTACGACAACCGGTAAATAACTAAAAACAACCACATGCTGAAGCGGAACAACCAATGCTTCTAACCACGTTTTTACGGGAAAACGAGGGAAACCTGTTAAAAGAGCGGCTTTTGTCGCTTGTGCTGTGGCTAAAGTATGTTCTAGTGTACGTTCTTTTAGTTCTACATCTGCGTCTACAAACAATAAATAGTCTCCATTTGCAGCTTGCGACAGCTGGTGACAGGCATGAACTTTTCCGACCCAGCCCTCTCTCAGCTCTTTTCCTTCTATGATGGTAAACCTCGGATCGCCGTGAATTTCTTTCAACAGCTGTGGTCGTGTTTGATCTGTGGACTGATCGTCTAGTATGACACATTCTAGATTGCTGTACGTTAATCCTTTAATAGAGGAAATGATTCGCTTTACATTTCGTTCTTCATTTCGCATTGGAATCAAAATAGAAATGAGAGGCTGAGGTGTTTTGGAATCCAGCTCGTATCTTTTTAATTTAGGCATTGCTTGAATATTTACAATGGTTAAAAGCAGCATAAAAATAAATAAAAGCATATAGTAAATCATTCTTTCACCTTCGCTTTCCACCACGTTAACCATTCACTAAGCGTCTTTTTTCCTTTTAATAAAACCGTAAATTCCTCATCGTTTTCTTGAATTATTTTCTGTTTTTGATGATCAAGCTGAGCAGTGACTGTACCGCCTAGCGTGTTGGTTATCTCTTCTCTTGCCTTAGCCGAGTCGTAAAAAACAGCTTGCCCTATCCAGATAAAAAGCTCCGGTCGCTGATCATGGCGAAACGTATAATAATACGTAATAGGAATAACTTCAACGTCAGAATGCTTCTTTAGAAGAAAAGCAGGTCCTTCAGAAAAAGTTAACGGTCTTTTTTCAAGATGCTCTTCTTTTCCTTGGGGAAAAATAAGCACCGCTTTTTTCTCTTCTAACAGCTTACTGGCAAACCTTAACGATTCCACCGTATGCTTCGGGGACGCTGCATTTACTGAAAAAGCTCCGATTCGTTGAAAAAAAGGAAAATCCTTCAATCCTTGTTCGGACATCATAGCGTATAGATCTGTTTTTAATACCGCGTTATTTAAATAAAATGTCACTAAACCGTCCCACCAGCTGGAATGATTAGCAATTAATAAAATTTTTTTATCTTTTGGGAGCCCTTCTATATGTAAATGAATACGATAAAATTGCTTTTTAAGCTGATATGTGACAAACAGTTGAAAAAATCGCTCAAATATTGAGTTTTTCTTCGGGTAAATCATAAGCGAGTCTCCTTTTTATACACAATATAAAGAATAAGAAAAGGAATCATCGTCAGACATACGACAAGCCATAGGCCATTTGCTAACGCTACAATCACAAACATCATGACAACTGCACTATACAAAAATACCATTCTTTTTTCCCACACCGGATTTTCCTCTTTAGGAGACTTAGCTAAAAAGAAATATACGACCAGCTGAATGAAGAAAGACAATAAAAACCAGCCGGAGAAATTTGATAAAGGAATATTATAATAAAAGCTGTCCCCTTCCCACACCCAATATTGTTTAACAACATAGGCAACAGGATCAATAGCCAAATCCATAATAACAGCAAAAAGCGAACTAATGACTGCATAGGCAATTCCATGGACAATAAACGGCAGCTCCATACGTTTCATAATTCCTAAAGCTAGTATTCTGCTTGTAATCACAACCATAAACCAAGCCGAACCAATGGTCAGAGGAACACCTAAAATTTTGGCGCCAAAATCTTTTTCATAATCGTAGGATCCAAATAAAAATCCATACTTAACACCTAGACTTTCGATATAAATAGATGCGCCTGTCACAAATATCGCAACGAGCAGTGCCCGCCTTACTCCATAAGCTTTAGTTAGATAAATAAGAGCAAGAAGACTGCTCAAGTGTAAAAAGACCGCGTTTGCCCATTCTAACCATGAAGGCAGCAAATCGAAGGAAAGCAAGACGACTCCGCATACGTACCAGATAAGAAAAAAACGATAAATACCATTTGTGATCATCCTTTATCCACCTTCTCTCCAGCTTCTTTTTGTCAAAGTGCTATTATATAAGCTTGTACCCATTCTCTCCATTTTCAATGTGCTCTTTTTTATGAATAGTCCGCGCTCTCTTAAAATTATGTAAAAACAGCCACTGTTAGTACGTTCCCTAAATAAGAGACTTTATTACTTATTTATAAACAAAAATAAAATAAACGTCCATTAAAATCTACGGATGTATAGATTGTAATGACGTTTATTTTTTCTTATGTATATACACTTCTAATAGCTTTTTGACAATGAGTCCGACAACAAGTCCAGGTATAACAGACAGCATAGGAAGCCAAATTGGTCCTATAAAAACACCGTTGATGGTTGTTACTGAAGAATACATAATGCCTACTGTAACAAAATAAGCACAGGAGACAAAAGGAATAAATGTAAATCTCGATGCGCCGTTTTCTGCTTCTTTAACAGCATCCCAAATTGCAAAAAAATACAAACATGGATAAAACATTAACCACTGCATGTTCATTACTTCTAGGGAATGCCTTGTTTCTCCTAAAAAGCTTAAGCGAATGCCTTCATTAAAATTTGCGCCCATATTAATGAGAAATTCAAGTACAATAAACAAAATTCCTTTTATATGTTTTTTGTTTAGTAATTGTCCAAAGCCCGGCAACGCAATGCTCCATAAAAGAGCTTCTAGTCTAGTCACGTTCTGTCCTAACATTTTGACGTATAAAAGAACTCCACAGCATGATATCAGTAGAAATTTTGTCCATAGTTATCAACCTCACAATAATTTACTCATAGTTTTTGTAAATGTAAAATTTTTATACTACATCTCCTTTAATATTTGTAACTTATTGTAAATTGATAAATAGTTTAGCTATTCGACCAGACATTTTCGCTTAGAATTTTCTGTTTATTAAAACAAAATCGTACGATATACTAGTTTTATACGTACGAAAG
>NZ_JBFULJ010000406.1:0-3368 GCF_056400385.1 Priestia sp. P5_B4 | reverse complement strand
GTTATTAAAAGCTTCTTTATAGTTAGGTAGCTTAACTTGAATATTCGACAGGTAATCCGTGCCGCGTAAGGTAAGGGTCATATGTACTTTGTGAAAATCTTTTTTTGAAGGGTTTGTTAACCCTGATGTTCCAACTTCACTAAATTCTTTTTTCGTCAGCGGTTTAACTGTAGTAGAAACAGAAACTTTTGGATCAGAATTATTTGTCACAACGTCTTCGGTACTGCAGGCACCTAAAATGAACAGCGTTAAAAGGGTATAGACTATTCCAAATGCTCTTTTCTTCATGCTCGTTCTCCTTTGTAATTGATAGATAATGGTACTCATTCGCTATGTTCATTGTATTTACCTCCATTTGTTTCAATGTCATGATTAATGAAGAAAAGTATAGAACCAAAAGAGAAATGCCGAAGCATTTCTCTTTTGGTTCTATGAATCTGGATTAAGCGAAGTATGCGTATACTCGGGCATACGCTCTTCTTTTTCCGTTAGCTGAGTATCGGAGCTTTGCTGCTCTTGTGAAATAGGAGACAGCGTAGATTTTTGTTCAGGATTCATGTTTGTTATTCCTCCTTATATAAAGTGAGCTGTTAATCAAGCGAAAGCAAATCATCTTGAATTCGCTGCGTTAAAGATGCCACTTGCTGCGTTAAACTGTCATTTTCCGCCTGGAGTTTTTGAAAAGACTGATTTGCTTTTGAACATAGGTAAGGGTCTGTTTCCCACCAGTCCATGCCAATTTCTCTTGCTTTATCAATAGAAGCGACAAGCAGCCGGATTTTGATTGTTAAGAGTTCAACATCAGCAATTTGCACTTTAATATCTCCAGCAATAACAAGACCTTTATCTAATACTTTTTCCAATACTTCTACAATGGTGCCCAGATGCCCGTTATGTTCCGCCGCCATTTTTTCACTCCTTGTTATRGCACTTTTCCTAGGGGACCTAGATCAATATTTAAATCTTCATTTGTAAAGTTAAACACTGATTTTAGCTCCTCCATTTTGTTCTCTAACTTCATCAACGCCACGCCCAGGTCTTCGATTTGAGCGTCCGTAAGGTTTCCGCTGTCGACTCGGCGAATCGCATGTTTTTCAATGAGCTGCCGCAGTAATTCAATGACGGTTAAAACAAGCTGCGCTAGGCCTTGTTCAGCATTTTCCGCACTCAGCTCAATGCGGCCGTTTCGTTTGAGGTTATTTTCCATTTCTCAACGCCTCCGTTTCCTGTTCAAGCTGCTGAGAAGAAATGATTTGACGATCATGAGAGCCTATCAGCGTTTCTACAGAAGAAATCAATACCCGCAAATCAAGATAGACTAAATCAATTCCGGCAATTGAAATCAATAAATCACCTTTAATGGCAATTCCTTTATCGAGGATCACATCTAATATATCAATGAGGGCGATGTCCTTTTGCTCCAGCGTTTGTTTTCGCAGCGATGTCATCCCGCATCTTTCTCCGAGCGCAGAGTGTCGATATGATAAGCAGGCCATGGTCCCGTTACTTCGATGTTCAGTCCCATTTCACTATAAAATGTTTGCTTGTCGCTAATGGCTTTTAAAAATGATTCTACATTGTTCTTTGAAAGAAGGTAGATGCTGTTCCAGCACATGCTGTAGCTCTCGCCGGTTATTTTTTGACTCCAGTTATTTTTGATTGTGTGGTAAGCGGCGTAGGGGCTTATCTCAGTGTGCAAGTGATCACAAAGCGAAAGCTGTTCTTTTTCTGTTTCTTCTTCGATCAGCCTTTCTATCTTTTTACGTTCAAAAAACTGCCTGCCTGGAGGCAGCGTATTTATTTCTTCTTTTTTCTTTTGGATCGTTTCATTGTTCGTTAGGAGATAGTTCTTTAAAGAATTCGTATGGGCATACACTTTTATATTCCATTCTTCAGATCTTTTTAAAAGCTGAAGAGAAGAGAGCGTTTTCTCTTTGTTATCAGCAATACTTTTTTGACAGCTATCCTTGCTTTTGTAGACCGTACAAAATTTCATGGGAAGAAGCGTGTAGTGACTTTGTAAGAAAAGAAGAATCTCATGGTGATGCATGGCTTTGTCCTGCAGCCATTTCATATCGTGCTCGATCTTTTCTTTCAGTATTTCTTCCGAATACTCATCGCTTGGCAAGTCGCATACAAATGCGGTAATGTCATCAAAGTAAAGAGCATAGATAGGGTTGTTCTGATCCATGCCTTCAAGTGAAGGAAAGGGCATTTCATTAGCTTCTTCGGTTGGAACTAGACCATATAAATAAATGAACTTTTCCATCTTTTAACCTCACTTTTGTTTCTTCGTCATTGATTCCCATCTTTTTAATTCATATTCTTTTGCTGCTTCATACCTCAGCAGCAGTTCTTTTTCTTTTTCCATATATGCATCTTCTGGTATTTCTCCAAGCTCATACATCATTTGAAGATGAACGATTTTTTGCTGAATAAAAGAGACATCGTAAAGTTCTTTATCCGCTTMTTCCTTGATTTTCTGTCCGACTTTTACAATGAGCGTAACAGGAGACAGCAGCAGTTTATGAATCATACATTCTCTTCTACCTTTAGTTGAATATTAATAAAGTTATAAGCAGCCCACGGTCCGGAATATTTAAAATCGGCTTTGTGCTTCCATTTTTCATACAGGTCATTTACACGTTCATCAAACGCTGCTTCTTTTTCTCGGTCAATTAAAAAAGAAGCGTTCAAAAGCATTGTTTCGACAATAGGAGGATTGAGTCTCGACGCTTCAGCTATCGGTTCTAAATGTTGATACAGCTCTTTTTTACAGTCGTGCTGAAGCTTTAAAAAGAATTTCTGAGCTGTTTCTCCGTGCRCAATTTGTTTATAAAAATCAGCACTGGCAGAACGCGGGTTTCGTACTTGCTGCAAAGAAGAATCTTGATTCACTTTTTGTTTCAGCCAGTCCGGTTTCCCAATTACTTTTAGTCCGACTTCTATTTTTCCTTTTAACTGTGGGAAAAGAGAGGCGAACTGTGGATATAAGTTTTCTAACAGCATTTCAACATCTTGTTGACTATGAAACACGTTGCCAAAGCTGATTGGAATGACCGAATCATGCTCATTCATTACTTTGGAAATCACCTGCTGGTGCGCTGTGACGTTCTCTTTTGTAGGATGATAAATTTTAAGAGGAAAGGCAGCAGCCACTATAGCTGCATCTCGGTAATGAATGGTAAAAGTAGCTCTTTCTTGCTGATCAATCGTAACGCTGCCAAACGTATGCGCCTCGGTGGCGGGAATACTGCAAAAAATATAAATGCCCGTTTCTTCACTCATTGATTTCTGTTTCATTCCTTTCCATTAAAATAATCAGCTTACTTCTCTGCTGGAGAGCTTCGATAGCGCAGGCTGGTGCG
>NZ_JBFULJ010000405.1:0-3373 GCF_056400385.1 Priestia sp. P5_B4 | reverse complement strand
AGCCGCACCAATCGGTCCTATCAACGCCGCTCAGCTTGATAAAGGAATCAAAAATGGCTTTTTACATGCTTGGTTCTTAGGGATAGGAGCAACATCGGTTGACGCTCTTTATATGCTTGTAGTTTATTTTGGGTCCGTTCATTTTTTAAGCAGCGATTTTATGAAAACGTTTCTTTTTTCGTTTGGATGCTTCGTATTAATTTATACCGGTATTGAAGGGTTAATGAGCGCAGGGAAAATTACACAGCATCGGAACGCAAAAGGAGATTCGGTCGTAAAGTGTTTTTTTTCAGGTTTTTTAATTTCATTAACAAACCCGCTTACTATTCTTTTTTGGCTCGGTATTTATGGCTCTGTTTTAGCCAAAACAGCTAATACATACGAAACAGAACAGCTTATTTTATACAGCTGTGCTATTTTTACAGGGATTTTATGCTGGGATATTGCTATGGCAGCTTTAGCAAGCACTTTTCGCAGGTATTTAGCAGCGACGTTTTTGACTGCAGTTTCCRTTATATCCGGCCTTTCTCTAATAGGATTTGGTATATATTTCGGCTGGCAAGCCGTACAGCAATTCATTATTTAAAAGGAGAGAAAGCAGAATTGAATTTAAAGCGTTTTCTATCTGCTGAAAAATAGTAGAAAGCTGCCTCTTTTTGCGCATAAATTTTTCAAACTATCACACACTACATCGAGGTGTAAGGAGTGATAGTATGAAAAAGAAAATAGGCTGCGGAAGTCAGGTTGAAGGGAAATTAAAATGGTGGCAGCTGTCTTTAATCGGAGTAGGGTGCATCATCGGTACAGGCTATTTTTTAGGATCAAGTATTGCAATAAAAGCCACGGGTCCCTCTGTATTAATTGCTTTTTTACTAGCAGCAGTATGTACATTTATTGTATTTGACGCTCTTGCTAAAATGAGTGCTCAAGATCCTCAAAAAGGTTCGTTTCGCTCTTATGCTAAAAAGGCTTATGGAAGATGGGCAGGCTTTAGCAGCGGATGGGTATACTGGAGTTCAGAGATGTTGATCATGGGGAGTCAGCTCACTGCTTTATCTCTTTTTACACGTTTTTGGTTTGATGGTATTCCACTGTGGGTCTTTGCCTCTATTTACGCTGTTTTAGGCATTGCTGTTGTATTAATAGGAACAAAAGGCTTTGAACGAATGGAAAATGTATTTGCTGTCACAAAAGTGGCTGCCATTTTAATGTTTATTGTATTAGCTAGTCTCGCTTTATTTGGATTTTTAGACGAAGGTGCCAAACAAGGGATGCCGCGAACGATAAGTGAAGTATTTCCCCACGGGTTTTTAGGTTTATGGGGCGCTTTGCTTTATGCCTTTTATGCTTTCGGCGGAATCGAAGTCATGGGGATCATGACGGTTCGTTTGGAAAAAAAAGAAGACGCACCGAAAGCAGGTAGAAGTATGCTTATTCTCCTTGGAATTATTTATATCGCTTCACTGAGTTTAGCTATTTTAATTGTGCCATTTCATGATTTTCATGGAAATCAAAGTCCATTTATAACGGCTTTAGAAACATACCATCTTCCATTTTTTCCTCATGTTTTTAATGGAGCAATGATTATCGCTGGATTTTCAACAATGTCGGCTTCTTTCTTTTCTGTAACAACGATGATTGTCACTCTTTCAGAAGATGGAGATGCTCCTGCATTGTTTTCAAAGCAAAAAAAGAAAAAGCTGCAATTTCCTATACCGGCTTTACTTTTAACAACAGCGGGATTAGTTGTTTCTATTGTTCTTTCCTTGCTATTGCCCGGGAAAATTTATGAGTATATTACAACAGCAGCTGGACTGATGCTGATTTATAACTGGTTCTTTATTTTAATTTCTTTTCATCGCTTAATCAAACAAACAGTTTGGGATAAAGTAAAACAAGCTGTTGGCCTCTTATTAATACTGCTAGCGGTAAGCGGTACGCTGTTAGAATCTGCAAGCAGGCCAGGTTTCTTTGCAAGCTTAGGCTTTTTAATTGTTATAAGTCTTGTTATTTTGAAATTGCGCCATAAGTGGAAAGAAGAAGAAGCCGCTAGCTAACATATATTTAATCTTTATGAGGGACACTATGCACGTTGTACAATTACAAAAATAAAAGGTGGTTATGATCATGCCAAAAAACAAGCAGACTCCTTCTTCACAAGTAGATCAAAAACAAGTAGTAGATGACAAAGCAAAAGCGCTACGAGAAAATAATTATGAAGATGGTCATATTCGCAAGATAACTCAAAGCGGGGCAGACGGCCAATAACAAAAAAAGACGCGTTCGCGTCTTTTTTTGTTGAAGTGTATCCTTACCAACGATGAGCTTTTGCATTACTTCGCAGGATGATGTTCGTTTGAGACATCTCTGTATGTCCATTTACTTGGGACTTTGAACGCTTCGGTCTCGTCCAGTTGTGGCGGAATAGTTCTGAATGCTGATCTACATGATTTTTATCATTCATCATAATCACCTCAAGGATAGGATACTTTCACAAGATATTTGCGGTGAAATATCTCTCTTATAGAATGGGGTAAAAAAGAAGAAATACACCTAACACTTTTAACCATACATATAAAAGCAGTGCCTATTCATAAACTACAGAAGGCCACTTCTAACTTTAGGTTAAGCTTCGGATTTATAAAGCAAAAACTGCCTTAGTGGGGACTAAGGCRGTTTTTTAGTGGAGTAATCAAACTTCAATAATGACAGGAAGGATCATAGGTCTTCTTTTGGTTTGGTTATATAAAAATTGGCCAAGCGTTGTCTTGATTTCTTTTTTCATAATGCTCCATTGGTGAACATGAGCTTTTTGTAATTGGTTTACAATTTTAGTCACTTGTCGGTTAACATCTTTTAATAACTGCTCTGAGTCTCTTGTATAAACAAATCCTCGTGAAATGGTATCTGGACCAGACACAATTTTCCCTTCCGCCTTATTCAGAGTAATAACAATAACCAGCATACCATCTTCTGAAAGCTGTTTGCGGTCACGTAAAACCGCGTTTCCAACATCCCCAATGCCAAACCCATCTACATATACATTGCCTGCAGGGATTTTTCTTGTTTGAACAGCTGTTCCGCCCTTGATATCAACAATATCACCGTTATTTATAATGAAAATGTTCTCTTTTTCCACCCCGACGGATTCTGCTAATAAGCTGTGGTGATGAAGCATTCGAAACTCGCCGTGAATGGGAATAAAATACTTTGGCTTCATCAATGTAGCCATTAATTTTAGCTCTTCTTGATAGCCATGTCCTGATACGTGCATACCTGTTGCGCTTCCTKAACCGTAAATCACATGAGCCCCGAGTGTGAAAAGACTGTCGACAATACGAGAGATATTACGTTCATTGCCAGGAATAGGCCC
>NZ_JBFULJ010000404.1:0-3376 GCF_056400385.1 Priestia sp. P5_B4 | reverse complement strand
CTCCTGAATGGTCTTCAGATAGATTAAAGTAGACAAGCTCTTCGTTTTTAGCACTGTCTACAACGCGAATAAACGCATTTTTAATCATACCGAAATCTTGGTTTCGCTCAACACACTGATAGATGTTGACTACAAACACAAGTTTATGTACGTTTCCAGGAACCTTTTTTAAATCAACAAAAATTTGTTCATCGTCTCCTTCACCTGCTCCGGTAAGGTTATCGCCTGAATGCTTAACGCTCCCGCAGTTACTGTGACGATTTCCAAAATACACAACGGCTGAGTTACTTACAAGCTTATCGTTTGAATTTAGCATAAGAACAGAGGCATCACAGTCAATACTTGGTCCGTTTCCTCCGAAACCAAAAAAGCTGCGTTTTTTTACAGGATCCCATCCTAATCCAACTGTAATAGAAGATAGGCCTTCTCTTCCTTTTGTTAAATCAATTTTTTGACCTTTTTGTAGATTAATAGCCACTTTTATTTACTCCTTTACTGTAACGAACATATTCTATTTCAGGTTCTATATAGCTCTATATCATAGCGCAGATAAATGAAAAAATAGTGAAATTTTTATACCACTTTTAACGTTTACGTAAATCTTCTTTCCATGGAAAGAATACCACAATCTGGTGATTGTTTCAAAAATTAAGCGGTCTGTTATAGGGTAAATTAATTGATTTAAAGTTTGAAAGTAAAGATATTCTACTAAAAAAGACTGTCTCTAAACCGGAAATCCGAGTTATGAGACAGTCTTTTTTGGCTTATTGAGCTATTTTTAAAGTAGGTTCTTGCTGTTCAGCTGTTTTAGCAGCTGCCACGTTTTGAATACGGCCTTCAGCTTTGTATTCAAACGGGCTGTTAAGGGTTTTAATATAGTTTACCGTTGCTTGTAAATCTTCTGGTCCCACTTCCATATCTGAAGAAAGTGCACCAATACCGTATTTTTCGTTTCCATACATATAGTTATTGACTACTACCGTGTATTCTTTTTCTTTGTCAATTTTACTTCCATCTGGAAGCGTGATATCGACTACTTTATTCGTGCTTCCATCCCACGTATAGTTAAAGCCTGCAACATGGAAATCTAGTCCGGATGATGTAATTTGATTGTTTAACACCGTTTCTAAATCCGCTCCGCTTAGCTTTACTTTATTTAAGACGTTGCCAAACGGCTGAATCGCAAACAAATCACCGTATGTTACGTCACCTGCATCAAGCTGTGAACGAACGCCTCCGCCATTCATTAAAGCAAAGTCAGCGTTCATTTCTGCTTTCATGCCGTCAGCAATTAAGTTTCCAAGCGCGATATCGCCTGTTGGTCCGCTAGACGGATAGCCTTTTGCCAAATCTGTAGATGACTTCCCAACCACTTCTGCTTTAATAGGTGCTGCTAAGTCTTCGTACTTTTTCATAATGCTTGAAACTTCAGGATCTGGCGTGTAGTCTTTTTGATATACGGTCACAATTTTGGCATCTTTTTTCACGATGTCACCCGTATTATCGATTTCAACGTCTACGTCAGAAAACGCTGAGCCGTATGAATAAGCTTGAACAATTAGTTTGTTATCTACTACTTTGTTGTTATATACGTGATTGTGAGCTGAAAAGATAACGTCAACTTCATCGTCAACTTTTTTAGCAATATCTGCTGCATCAAACTCGGTAGAAGTTCCATTTTGATTAGATGGATTATGAGCAAGTACCACAATGGCTTTAATACCTTGCTTTTTCAACTCTGCCGTATATTTATCAATTGCTTCTGCTTCGTCCGTAATTTTTAAGTTTTCATTTCCTTTACGAACGATCATGCTTGGTGTTTCTTGTGTGACAACGCCGATAAAGCCGATCTTCTTGCCGCCTACTTCTTTTATTGCATAAGGCTCCGTAATTAATTTATTAGTTGAAGTATCATAAGCATTTGCCGCTACAACCGGGAAATTCATGCCGTCGTATCCTTTTGTTCCTTTTGGATGATCGCCGCCTTCAATCATACGGTGAAGCTCAGCAATGCCTTCATCAAACTCATGATTTCCAAGCGTACCTACATCAAATCCAAGTGATTCCATCACTTCAACCGTTGGCTCATCTTGAAACAGCGCTGAAACTAACGGGCTTCCGCCAATCATATCTCCAGCATGAACTAAAAGCGTATTCGGATTTTCAGCTTCTTGTTTACGAATAGCTGCTGCTGTATATTTCATATTTCCAGCTAAAAGCGCTTGGCCATTTGAATTGATTTTTGTATCTGTATCGAGCTGACCGTGCAGGTCGTTCATGCCTAAAAGCTGAACCTTTGTATTATCTTTTGATTCGCCGTTTAAATTAATTTTGTAAATGCCGAACCCTTTGTCATCCGTTTTATTTGTATACGTAATGTTGCTTCCTTCAGTTAAATAGCTTTCTCCGCGCGGTGAGCTTGTGAACGTCACGTTAGCCGTTCCGTTAATTGGTGCAATGGACCAGTTATCGTCAGCTGTTGGTGTAATTTCTTTTTGCTCAGTGATGTAGTCCATTAGAATTTGACGGTTTTCATCCGCTGAATCCACCACAAGCTCGCTTCCTTTTAGACCAGGGAAGTTTCCGCCTCCGCCAGCTCGGTAGTTATTTGTCACAACGATAAACTCTTGGTTCGGATCAACCGGCTTGCCGTTATACGTTAAGTTAACAACGCGGCTTGAATCTCCGTGAATCACGTTTCCATTCACATCGTATTTTGCTGGTTTTGTGACGTCGATTTGGTATTGAACGCCGTCAATTACGTCGAAGTTATAAACAGGGAAGCTTTGGTTTAATAATTCCTGCTCTTCTGTTTTATTCGGTGTAATTTGATTAAACTTACCCGCAGACATATCAATCCAGTCTTTTACAACAGAACCTTTTACTTTAACCGCTTTTAATGTGTTGTCATATAGATACAGGTCGCCAGCGCTTCGGATCGTTAAGTCACCTTTTTTAATTTCAGTATATTCATCCACGCCGTTCCTTCCTGCTTTAAAAGGTGCTCCAACTGATAAAATTGGAAGGTCTTTGTATTGCGGCTTGTTTTGAGAAACATATTTTTCTACGTAATCTTTTTGTGCGTTTGTCACAACTTGAATAGACGGGTCATCTTGCACAAGAGAAAAATAGCTGTGGATATCATCGGTCGTTTTACCGATTGGTGTGTTCACGTATTTAACCGTTGCATCGTGATCTTTTTGAACCGCTTTAATAACGCCTTTATCCGGTTCTACCGTACTTTGCGTAACCGTTTTCCCTGATGCGTCTTTTACGTCTTTATACGTTTCACGCGTGGACGATTGAGAGCTTACTACTTTCCATTTTCCTTTTTCTTCTTTTAACGTTAAGTCGATTAAACCAAGTGACCCTCCGC
>NZ_JBFULJ010000403.1:0-3377 GCF_056400385.1 Priestia sp. P5_B4 | reverse complement strand
GATTATGCATCTGCAGGGCATGAACCAGGTTTTTATTATGATGCCAAAGCTGATTCATTTGAAGATTTGGAAGCAAAAGGACTCGTGCTAGGAGTCGATCGCCATGTGAAATATCTTCAGTACGAGCAGCAGCTTTCAAAAGGCGATATGATTGTTCTGTTAACAGATGGCGTAACAGAATGCAGAACTGAAGAAGGATTTATTGAAAGATTGGACATCATAAAATTAATTCGAAAATACATGCATTTGTCTCCTCAAGAAATTGTAGAATCTGTATATAAAGAGCTGGAAAAATTACAGCATTTTCAATTGAGGGATGACTTTACATTGATTATTTTGAAGAGTTTAGTTTAAGTATTCTAAATAAGGGTACAGAAAAGATAGCACAAAATTAGAGGGGGTCTACTAATACGATGAATTTAAAAATAGATATACAAAAGGACGGTCAAGCATATCGTATTAAGCTGGCTGGAGAGATTGACGCATATACAGCACCTAAGCTAAAAGAAAAGTTCATGGAAATTACTGAACATACCGAACCAGAAATTATAGTCGATTTAACCGATGTATCATACATGGATAGTACAGGACTAGGTGTATTTATTGCATTGTTAAAAGCCAATAAGAAAAATAACGGCTCTTTGAAATTTGTTGGTGTATCAGAGCGCATCAAGCGCTTATTTGATATTACGGGCCTCACAGACATTTTAAACGTGAATTCACAAGTAGAAGGTGGCGTAAAATGAAACAGCCTTATGACTTTGTTGAGATGAAGATTCCTGCTAAGCCAGACTACGTAGCGATTATTCGACTGACGCTGTCTGGTGTAGCGAACCGGATGGGTTTTTCTTATGATGAAATTGAAGATATGAAAATTGCTGTGAGTGAGGCATGTACAAATGCCGTACAGCATGCTTACAAGAATGAAGAAAATGGTGAAGTGAGAGTAGGTTTTGGTTTATTTGATGACCGTTTAGAAATCATGGTGGTCGATAAAGGTGAAAGCTTTAATTTTGAAGAGCTTAAGGAACATATAGGACCTTATGAAACATCAAAAGAAGTTGAATTTCTTCCTGAAGGTGGACTTGGTTTATATTTAATTGAAACACTAATGGACGAAGTGAAAATGGTCAATTCAAAAGGTGTAACGCTAATGATGACTAAGTATGTGCAAAGAGAGCAGGTGGAGAGTGATGAAAACACAGTCTCAACCTATGAAATTAACTAAAGAACAGGTTCAGGAACGAATTGAGCGCTTTCAAAAAACGCAGGATGAAGAAGCACAAAGTGATCTAGTAGTACATTACAAGAACCTTGTTGAATCTATTGCACGTCGCTATTCAAAAGGCAGAAGCTTACATGAAGATATTGTGCAGGTAGGGATGCTAGGACTGTTAGGAGCTATTAGAAGGTATGATGCTTCATTTGGAAGAAGCTTTGAATCGTTTGCTGTTCCTACAATCATTGGAGAGATTAAGCGATTTTTACGCGATAAAACGTGGAGTGTTCACGTACCGCGCCGCATCAAAGAATTAGGTCCTAAAATTAAAGCAGCTGTCGAAGAGCTAACAACCCGTTTACAGCGATCTCCTCAAGTGAAAGAAATTGCTGATCATATAGGAGTGACAGAGGAAGAAATTTTAGAAACAATGGAGATGGGGCAAAGTTATCAAGCGTTGTCTGTTGATCATTCCATTGAAGCAGACTCTGATGGAAGTACTGTTACAATCCTTGATTTAGTAGGTGAACAAGAGTCGGGTTATGAGAAAACTGATCAGCGCTTAGTGTTAGAAAAGATTCTTCATGTATTAAGCGATAGAGAAAAAGAAGTGATTCGCTATACATTTATTGAAAATCTGAGTCAAAAAGATGCCGGTGAGAAGTTAGGGATTTCTCAAATGCATGTATCTCGACTGCAAAGAAGAGCTCTTGATAAGCTAAGGACTGCAGCTCGCTCAGATTCTAACGATTCGGAGTATATGTCGTGATGACAGTAGACCCTAATACAAAGTTGATTCAAACTCATATATACCAAGAGCCAAAGCAAGGGAACTTATGTTGTGGAGATAGTTACTATRTCAAAGAAACGGATGACTATTTTCTATGTGCAGTGGCAGATGGATTAGGAAGCGGTGAACAAGCTAGAGCCGCTTCTGTAGCTGTTACGGATGTAGCGAAAGCTCATCATCATCTAGATGTGGATGAGATCATTTCTAAGTGTAACAAAGCTACTCGACATACAAGAGGTGCGGCAGTAGCTATTTTGAAAATTGATAAAAAACATAACGAATTTCATTATACAAATGTAGGTAATATCCGCTTTTATCTGTATTCTCCGGAGGGGAAATTAACGTACCCTCTACCAATTCAAGGTTTTTTATCAGGGAAAATTCAAAAGTTCCGCACACAAACCTTCCCATATGACTCCGGTTCTAAATTTTTGATTCATACAGATGGCTTAGAATTAAAAGAGATTAAATCTGTTTTTGCTAACTCGATGAATGTAGATCAATTGTCGACACGGCTACAGGCAGCAATTCGATCTCATAATGACGATATTACGTATATCGCTGGTCATCTTCCAACTGCATAGCCTTTCTTTTTAGCTCACATGTGTTATTGCATGTGAGTTTTGTTACAATAAAGACAAAGTTTCATTTAGCTAGGAGGATAAGCTGTGTCTGTTGCAACGAAATTAGATAATCAAATTGTTCAACGTGTAAGTAAAGAGGTGGAGATTTCACAAAAGCAAGTACAAAACGTAATTGCTTTAGTAGAAGACGGTAATACAGTTCCCTTTATTGCTCGATATAGAAAAGAACAAACTGGTGCTTTGGATGAAGTCCAAATCCGGAATATTTTAGATTCCTGGAACTACTTAATGAATTTAGAGGAGCGTAAAGAGGAAGTTCTTCGATTAATTGAAGAGCAAGGGAAATTAACTGAGGCACTGGCTGCTCAAATTCATCAAGCGAAGAAATTGCAGCAAGTAGAAGATTTATACCGCCCTTTTAAGCAAAAACGGCGTACAAAAGCAACTGTAGCAAAAGAAAAAGGTTTTGAACCATTAGCACAGTGGTTACTAAGTTTTCCACGTTCCGACGTGAAGAACGAAGCGAAAACATACATAAATGAAGAAGCGGGAGTTCAATCTTCTGAAGAAGCTATTCAGGGAGCCCTAGACATTGTAGCGGAACAAATTTCTGACGAAGCATCTTACCGTCAATGGATTCGTACGACTACTGTAAAAGATGGCATAATTGTTACTTCAGTCAAAGATCCCGAAAAAGATGAAAAAAATATCTATGAAATGTACTATGAATATACAGAAGCCGTAAAGCGAATCGTTCCTCATCGTATCTTAGCCATGAATAGAG
>NZ_JBFULJ010000402.1:0-3381 GCF_056400385.1 Priestia sp. P5_B4 | reverse complement strand
GAATGTATACGTCGAATGTATTCTAAGCCGGTTTTCATTTTCAACAGAGAGTGGATTCCTGCAAATTACAGTAGATGGAAAACCATTTAAAGAAATGAAGCAAGCAGCCTTTGTTTTAAGTGATCTTCCAAAAGGATCTCATACTGTTACGATTGAACTGATGAAATCTAAAGAAGAAAGTTATCAAGTGAGGAATACCTTTACGGTTGAAATTATATAGTTAAAAAGTAGAACTTGTAGTAAATCAGTGTAAGCTGTTTTAGCAAGTTCTTTTTCTTTAGATCCAAAACGTGATAAGATAAAAACGGAGGTGCACAGCCATGCTGACAACAATGAGAACTGTTGAATTACTCGATGAGTCTGATCACGTAGCGAACATGGTGCTACAATCAGACGTAGCCGAGAACTATCGTCAATGTTTATATAGATTAAATAAAGATTCACATGCACAGGCATTAATTGCTGAATTTGTGAAAATAAAGGAACAGTATGAGGATGTTCAGCGATTTGGAAAATATCATCCTGATTATAAAACCATTACGAGACAAGTACGTGATGTAAAGCGTCAAGTTGATTTACACGCGACAATCGCTGCGTTCAAAAAAGCAGAAAGTGAATTACAAAAGCTGCTTGATGAAATTAGCGTTATCCTTGGTCAAGCTGTTTCAGAGCATGTGAAAGTACCAACGGGAAATCCGTTTTTTGATACGGGAAGCAGCTGCGGCGGTGGCTGCGGATCTGGTGGAAGCTGTGGGTGCAGCGCATAAGCCGTTCACTGTATAAATCGAACGCAATCAGCACAGGAATTTCCGCAGCAGGCCATTTTACGCTGTGGAACGTAAAACCTATGCTGATAAACATAAGTAAGATGCTGACTTCTGACAAAAGTTGAGCGCCACGTAGCATTTGTATTGGATGTAGCAAAAATAGATGAAGCTTCTAGAAGCTCATCTATTTTTCTACGCTTAATTGATGTGTTTATATACAAAAAGGGTATATTTGTGATTTTTTTGAAAATGACTTGTTCAATAGCTCTCTGCTCGTTAAAATGAGTAAGAAAGAGCATCCAGATATCATCTAAATTCATACATAAAGCACCTACTTCATATAAAAGAATTTATGATAAAGAAAACCAATATAACGTATGCAAAAGGGGAACTAAATATGTTTGTTGAACGTCAAGGAATTGTGGCGTATGTGCATTCTGTTAAGCAAGCAAAAGCATTGCGAAAGTACGGAAATGTACATTACGTATCTAAAGAATTAAAGTATGTTGTCTTATATTGCAACCAAGATGGCATTGAAAAAACAATCCATAAACTTCAGTCTCTACCTTTTGTGAAGAAAGTAGATCCTTCTTATCGGCCGTTTTTAAAAACAGAATTCGAAAATTCAAAGCCGGATAAGGCGAAGGAATATGACTATAAGATAGGAATTTAAACAAAAAAGGAATGTTATTTACATTCCTTTTTTTTATTTTACTTGCCCTTAGTAAACGAATAGGCAGGGATGAGATTATTGCATTGGCGGAATAAAGCGGTTCATTCGCAAAATGCCAATAAGGTGCTGATAGTAGAGTGCTGTTTCTGGAAATGTAGTAGATGGTTTGACATCGAGTACCACAATTTCTTTTCCCGCTTCCTCAGCAGCTCGTTTAAATAACTCAACGCGCTTGCTGTCGTTTTGTTTTAAAACAATTCCTTCTCGGCAAACGTAAAGCGGTTGGAAATTCCCTTCAGCTGTTGGATGCAAGACAGCGACAAAAGAAGCTACTTGTCGATCTTCTTTTACTGTTCGCAGCATAATAAGATGAGCAAGACGGTGTTTGTTGCTTTTGACAATCTCTAACAGCTCATAAATATCTGAATACCCTTCTCCGAGCTCAATAAAACGCTGAATCATATGTATTTCCCCCTTTATGTATTAAAAAAGCAAACTCACGTAGTTTAATGTATCACTGAATATTTTAAGAGTAAATAAAAAAATCCCTACAACTACTCATTGTAGGGCCCTTCAATAAAGGGGTGTAATCACCTCTGCGATTACAAGCACCTTGATGAAGGCAAAGGGAGAGGAGAAACCGGAGGAAGAACTTATGGGGAAACGTAAGTCTTCTCCGCGGTTGGCAACAACATCGGTTAGATGATGTTGTTACTAGTCAGTATGTCCGTTTTAAACGTTCATATACCTGTCTTGTGAAATTCACTTTTTAATACATAAAAGACTGATAACATAACAGAGAAAAAGGGTAAATTTACGTTTGTTATGACATATTAAAGTAAAGGAATTCTTCTATGAACGAAATGCCGAATGATCTTCATAGGTGTATCTTTTAGAAAAGAATCAGTGTATCTAAGGACACGGCCGTAAAAGTCCAGCATAAAAGCAAGCTGATGGTTACTGCATAGAATGTATACAGCATTGAATAAATTGAGGATTTTTGCTAGTCTTTGTAATTCAAAATATGTTAGGATAATGAAGAATAAGGAAGTAAAAGTAAGGTAGTGATAAGGATGAGAGTAGTAGCAGGTTTATATAAAGGCCATGCGTTAAAGGCGGTTCCAGGATACTCAACCCGCCCTACAACAGATAAGGTGAAAGAAGCTATTTTTAATATGATTGGACCGTTTTTTGAAGGTGGAACAGCTCTTGATTTGTTCGGTGGAAGCGGTGGCTTGGGAATTGAAGCTCTAAGCCGAGGAATAGATAAAGTCATTTTTGTGGATCGGGATGGCAAAGCGATTCAGACGATTAAAGCAAACTTAGCATCTTGCCGGTTAGAAGACCGCGCTGAAGTGTATCGAAATGATGCAGAACGTGCACTGAAAGCGATAAAGAAAAGGGAGCTGACGGTCGATTTACTTTTGCTTGATCCACCGTATAAAGCACAAAAGTTGAAAGCGCTTATCGAAACGGTAAGTGAAGAAAATCTTCTAGCAAAAACAGGAATTATTGTAGCGGAGCATTCTCATGATGTACAGTTAGATGATGAGATTGGTTTATTTGAAAAAATAAAAAGCGAAACGTACGGTATCATTGGTGTTTCTATTTATACATACAAAAAAGAAGAATCAGTTGACTAAATCAATGAGCTGTTAGATGTAGAAAGGGGATACGTATGGGCAGTATAGCTGTTTGTCCAGGAAGCTTTGATCCAGTTACAAATGGACATTTTGATATTATTAAACGAGGCGCAAATGTATTTGATACGATTTATGTGGTTGTTTTAAATAACTCTTCAAAAAGTCCTTTATTTACAGGGGAAGAGCGAGTAGCTTTGCTGAAAGAAGTAACAAAATCACTTCCTAATGTGGTAGTAGAGTCGTATAGTGGATTATTAATGGAATATGCAAAAGAAAAGCAGGCAAAGACCATTTTAAG
>NZ_JBFULJ010000401.1:0-3392 GCF_056400385.1 Priestia sp. P5_B4 | reverse complement strand
ATTAATATGCGAACCGCAGAAGGGCCGATGAAAAAAATGATTGATCTTGCTAAGCAAGCCGAGCAAGAAGCAGACGTATACAATGTTTCCATTTTTGGGGGCTTTCCGTATTCTGATATTCCAATTGCCGGAGCAAGCGTGCTCGTAACAGCTTTGAATCCTGAAACGGCAGAAAAAACAGCAAAGAGACTAGCTTCTCAGTTTTGGAGTATAAAAGAAGATTTTATCATGGATTTGCCTACCGTTGAAGAAGGTCTGCAAACAGCGCTAAAACGATCAAACGAACAGCCAATTGTGCTCGCTGATATAGCGGACAATCCTTTAAGCTGCGGAAGCGGYGATACAACAGAGCTGTTGGAATACATGCTGAAGCTAGATATGCCGGGGACACTATTTGGAGGTCTTTATGACCCTGAATCTATTAAACAATGCGTGCAAGCAGGAGTTGGGAATTACGTCTCTCTTTCCTTAGGAGGAAAAGTTTCTCCTGAGTTCGGAAAGCCCGTTGAAGTTGAAGCAAAGGTCATTGGCTTATCAGAAGGTGAATTTTACAATTCGGGACCGTTTAATCAGCATTTAAAAGTAAATGTAAAAGGTGCAGCTCATATTCGAGTAGGAGAATTGGATATTTTGTTGATTGGAAGGCCGGTATCAGCAAACGATCCTGAACTTTTTCGCCATATCGGTATCGAGCCAGCGACGAAAAAAATGATTGGTTTAAAAGCTAAAAATCATTTCAGAGCCGCTTTTGAACCGCTTGTAGGATCTATCATCTATGTGGATGCTCCGGGCGTAGCATCAAATCGCTTAACGACCTTTAATTATCAGCACATTTCAAAACCAATTTGGCCGCTGCAAGATGTCAAATATGAAAGTGAAAAAAGGAGGAAAGAAAAATGGATGCATTAAAAGAGCAGTACTATATCGAAGTGCCAGAATCGTTAAATCCTGAACAGCAAAAGATGATGATTGAACTGGAAAAAGATGCGTTTCCGGGCATGGGAGCCGTTGATGAACAGACGCTTGTACCTTTAGCCCGCTACGGCAAGCTTATTCAATATTTCCAGGAAAATGACGCAAGGCCAATTGCCATTTGCGAGCTGCTTCGAGATTACAAAGATATCACAAAAGCTTATATCTTTGGTTTCTACGTCCGCTCTGATAAACAAGGAAGCGGAATTGGACAGCTGTTTTTAGAAGAAATATTTTCGGTTCTACAAAAAGATAATTTCGAAAGCGTTTGTTTGACTGTAAATGTAAAAAATGAAGGGGCTGTGAAGCTGTATAAAAAAATGGGCTTTACCATTAAAGAAACGCGAGCAGGAGAGTTTGGCGAAGGAGAAGATCGCTATTATATGGTGCGGTCAATTTCTTAGTAGAACATCTATTCAAAAAATGAACTTTGGAGGGAATATAAAATGAAAAATACATTATATAAAGCAAGCAGACACTGGAAAGAAATCGAGCTTTGGAAAGATGTAACGGACGAGCAGTGGAACGACTGGGTATGGCAGCTGACAAACACGATTAAAACATTGGAAGATTTAAAGAAAGTGATCAATTTAACACCTCAAGAAGAAGAAGGCGTTAAAATTGCAACCAAAACGATTCCGTTAAATATCACTCCTTATTACGCATGGTTAATGGATGAGAACGATCCGAAATGTCCAATCAGAATGCAGTCCGTTCCTATTTCAGAAGAACTGCATAAAACAAGGTATGATTTAGAAGATCCGCTTCACGAAGATGAAGATTCACCGGTTCCTGGCTTAACGCACCGTTATCCCGACCGCGTACTGTTTTTAGTTACAAATCAATGCTCTATGTACTGCCGCTACTGTACAAGAAGACGTTTTTCAGGACAAATTGGCATGGGCGTTCCAAAAAAACAGCTGGATACAGCTATTAATTACATTGCAGCCAACCCTCAAATCCGTGATGTATTAATTTCCGGAGGAGACGGCCTATTAATCAATGACAATATTTTAGAATATATTTTGAAAAATTTGCGCGATATTCCGCACGTAGAAATTATTCGTATCGGTACAAGAGCACCGGTGGTGTTCCCGCAGCGCATTACAGAAAACCTGTGCAATATCTTGAAGAAATATCATCCGGTTTGGCTAAATACGCATTTTAACACATCAATTGAAATTACAGAAGAATCAAAGCGTGCTTGTGAAATGCTTTCGAACGTAGGAGTTCCAGTTGGAAACCAAGCGGTTATTTTAGCCGGAATTAACGACAGCGTGCCAATCATGAAGCAGCTTATGCATGATTTAGTAAAAATTCGCGTGCGTCCTTATTACATTTATCAATGTGATTTATCAGAAGGAATCGGCCATTTCCGTGCGCCGATCAGTAAAGGGCTAGAAATTATGGAAGGACTTCGCGGCCATACGTCCGGCTATGCAGTTCCTACGTTTATCGTGGATGCTCCTGGAGGAGGCGGTAAAATTCCGCTGCAGCCAAACTATATTATTTCTCAAAGCTCCAATAAAGTGGTGCTTCGAAACTTTGAAGGTGTTATTACATCGTATCCGGAGCCGCAAAATTACCAAAGTGGAAGCGCAGAAGAATTTTATAAAAAAGTATATCCTGAAGTATTTGAAAAATTTGAAAGCAACGGTGTTCTTTCGATTATTGATGATACAAAGTTCAACTTAACACCGGAAGGTCTAAACCGTCTTGACCGCCGGAAAACGTATGACCAAAATCCAAAGCATAGCTCTTTAAAAGACAAGCGTGAAAAGCGCGATCAATTAAAAGAGAAAAAATTTGAAACGCAAATGAAAAAATACGAAACGGCGGGAGCGAAGGAGGAATAATATTGAAATGTCAATGGTGCGAATCCTATGAAGCGAAAGAGACGGATGCAACGGTTTATTGGGAGCTTCCTGACGGCACAAAAGCTATAGAAATTAAAGAGACGCCTTCCATTACATGTTCAGAATGCGGCATTACGTATCAAACAGATGCAACGGTTGGACACATTGAAGATCAACTGTTTTTAATCAACACCTCTGCCTTAGAAAAAAGTGTAACGTACGAACAGCTTATGAGCCTGCCTCGTCTATTAAAACGAAACTACTTTGATTTTTCAAAGTAAGCAATGAAGGGTCCATCTCCTGCTTTTTGTGGGAGATGGATATTCTTATACGCTTTACGTTAAACATGTGCGCATAGTTCATTTATAAAGGTGGGATAAGTATGGAAGCGGTCGATATAAATCGTAATGAAGAAGAAAAAAAGCAGGACGATAAGCATATAAAACGCCATTTAAAAGCACGCCATATGACCATGATTGCCATTGGAGGGTCAATCGGAACAGGCTTATTTCTAGCTACCGGATCATCCATCCAAACTGCTGGACCTGGAGGAGCGCTGATTGC
>NZ_JBFULJ010000400.1:0-3394 GCF_056400385.1 Priestia sp. P5_B4 | reverse complement strand
TTTTTATTGTCTGCCTCTTTACGGCTGTGTTTTTAACCATTTTTATGGATCGACGCGTACAAAAACAAGAAGTTTTAAAATGGGCTTTTTTTGAATCCGCTCTGGATGCTATTTTGGTGATCGATGAAAAAAGACATGTTTTATCGCTCAATTATGCAGCGGAAACGCTTTTCTCTCTTAAAGCATCAGATGTAATCGGGAGTAATGTTGTTAAGCTGCTGCCCTTCTACGAATTTTCATCTCTACAAGATGGACGAACTGAGCACTCCCTTTTGATAAGTAATAGAGAAGTTACGGTTGAGATAACGGTGATGACGGTAGGAATTGAAGAGACGGTTGAGTATATGCTGTATATCCGCAATATGACGCAAGAGCGCGAAGCGGAAAAAACGTTGATTGAAGCAAAAAATCGCTATGAAAACTTGTTTTACTCCTCTCCATTGGCAATTATGGTCCATCGAGAAGAAGAGGTCGTGTCTGTGAATGATGCTATGATTCAGCTTCTAGGAGTAACGGAAGACCAGCTCGTTGGTAAATCGTTATATGATTTCTTTTCATCTGAACAAGTTCCCGATATTAAAAAAGGATTGAAGGCAGTAAAGGATAGAAAAGATGAGCCAAGATCTCCATTAGCTCAGTTGAAAATGTTTAATGCGTTAGGTAAGGAACTCTTTTTAGAAGTAAAATCTACGCTCATTCAAATTAATGGAGAGACGCTTTTTCAGACAGTAACTAGAGACGTAACGGAACAGAAAAAAGCTCAAGAATCGCTTCAATATATGGCTTTTCACGATATGCTAACAGATTTACCAAATCGAAGTATGTTTTCAAGCATTGTAGAGAAATCCATTGATTCAGCAGCTGCTTCAGGAAAAAAGCTTCATTTCTTATTTTTAGACCTAGATCGTTTCAAACAGGTAAATGACACGCTTGGTCATCATGCTGGAGATCAGCTTATGCTTCAGGTTGTTGATCGAATGAAGAGCTGCATAAGAAACCAAGATGTGCTTTCGCGTTTTGGAGGAGATGAGTTTTTAGTTTTACTGCATGATAGGACTGATGAAGAAGTGAAAAAAATCTGTCAATCATTAAATGACTGCTTATCCACTCCTTTTGTAGTGCTATCGAGAGATGTTTATTTAGGGGTAAGCATCGGAGTTAGTGTATTTCCTAAAGATGGAAAATTGCTTGAAGTGCTAGTTCGCCATGCTGATTTAGCGATGTACGAAGTCAAAAAACAAGGGCGTAATCATTATCTGTTTTATCAAAAAGAAATGCAGGTTCATACTACGCGACGAATGAGAATTGAAGATGGGTTACGCAAGGCTTTTGAGCTGGGCGAAATGGAGCTTCACTATCAGCCGAAAGTCAATATTCAAAGTGGCCATATTGTTGGAGTGGAGGCTTTAATCCGGTGGACTCATGCCGAGATGGGCGTCATTTCTCCCGCAGAATTTATTCCGATTGCTGAAGAAACAGGCGTTATTGTTACACTGACGAAATGGGTATTAAAAAAAGCGTGCCATCAAAATAAGTATTGGCAGCTTCAAGGACTTCCTCCCTTAAAAATGAGTGTGAACATATCAAGCGTGGATTTTGGCACAACTGATTTTGTTGATTATGTGTTAGGTGTCTTGGGTGAAGTAGAGTTAGAATCACGATATTTAGAACTTGAAATTACAGAAAGTGTAACGATGAAGCATGTTGAGCAAACAATCGAAAAGCTACAAATCTTAAAAGATGCAGGAGTATTTATTTCAATTGATGATTTTGGCTCAGGATACTCCTCGTTTAGCTATATTCAGAAGCTGCCTATTCATACGCTGAAAATTGACCGGTCTTTTATTAAAGATTTAGATCCTAATACAACGGAAGTATCGATTGTCAGAGCCATTATTACACTAGCCAAAAGTTTGCAGCTATCCGTCGTAGCAGAAGGTGTAGAAGAAGTTGAACAAGTAGAACTTCTTCATAAGGAAAAATGTGATGAAGTGCAGGGATACTATTTCTCCAAACCGATTTCAGCCGAGGAATTTTATGAGAAATTTCATAAAATCGAAGAAAAAATGGAATTTGTTCGTTAATGTAAAAAGCCGTTCTTATTTAAAAGAACGGCTTTTTACATTTAAGGTCAGAGCTAACAGTTTATACAATACATAGATTCCAAGGTATGCACCAGTTAATAAAAAAGCTGAATTTAAAAAGATTGCATGGATGCTCGTCATAAAAACAGTATGGTTTTTTAAGATACGATAGATAGAAGCAGCGGCTATATTTCCAAATACTAGCGCTGAAAGAAGGGCTAGCGTATTAAAAACTAGCTCTGCTCCTTTCCATTTGAGTGAGAAAAAGAGCATGATAATAGGAATAATGATACTTCCAGAAACTAACAGAAAAATCAATGGACCATCTCCAATACGTTATCTTATTACAGTTACATAAGATAATGTTTTTGCTTATCTTTAGATAGTCTTCCCTTTTTATAATCCGTTAAGCTTTTTTTTCCATTTTTTACTTATATAAAAAAGTAAGATGATGGATAAAACCATTAAAATGATTTTGCCTTGCATAGATCCTTGTGAAAGATGATAAACCGAATAAACTTCAATAAAAAGCGCTGGAATTTTCCCAAGTGCGCTAGCAGAAATGAATACCGCAAAGGAGCCTTTTCCTACAGCGCTGAAGAATGTAATGAGGCCTGATGGAACAAAGGGAAGTAAACGCAAAGAAAGAATCAATACAAAACTCTCTTTCCCTTGTACGCGCAGCAGTTTCAGCGACTTGGAGTGAGAAAGTGTTTTTGTATGAACAAGTGTACGGAAACCTTTTCGATACAGCCAAAAAGAGAGAGCTGCACCTAAAACTTCTCCAATAAAAGAAAGTAAAAATCCGTTCCAAAAACCAAATAATTTTACGTTTACGAACGTAAGGGGTGCACTTGGAAATACGCCCGTAATGCTAATAAGAATGTTCAAGAGAATGCTGATAAACCCAGCTGCTTCTAAATGTTCAAGCAGAAATGTTTGAAGATAGTCAGTCATGGTTATACTCCCATTTATGTTTTACTTGTAGGGCTATTTTAGATGGTTTTCTACTATTATATAATTTTTGGCATGAAATAAGTAGGTAAGCAGTTTATAAAAAACGAAACAGGGTAACTACTTACTAATGAAAGATGATTTACTGATTTGAAGGGATGGACAACTCATGTTGAAATTTTTGCTTGTTATTGTAGTGGTATTATTAATTATTATGATTTTTAAACGCTTTATCCGAAAATGAAAATGCTAACTAAGCAGCTCGTGGGATCTTTCTCACGAGCTCTTTTGCGGTCAGTCATGGTTATACTCCCATTTATGTTTTACTTGTAGGGCTATTTTAGATGGTTTTCTAC
>NZ_JBFULJ010000399.1:0-3417 GCF_056400385.1 Priestia sp. P5_B4 | reverse complement strand
GAATGAGCCTTAGTATTTGCGGATTAATTATGCAGCAAATTACGCGAAATAAGTTTGTATCTCCAACAACGGCAGGAACTATGGACTGGGCAAGACTTGGTGTGTTGATTTCTCTACTAGTATTTGCTTCAGCAAGTCCTCTATTAAAAATGAGCATTGCTTTCATTTTCTCACTGGCGGGCAATCTATTGTTTATGAGAATACTAGACAGAATTAAATTTAACGATACGATTTATATTCCACTAGTCGGTTTAATGCTCGGCAGTATCGTAAGTTCCTTAGCTACCTTCATCGCCTACAAATACGATTTGATTCAAAACCTTTCTTCATGGCTGCAAGGCGACTTTTCGCTAGTAGTCAAAGGGAGATATGAACTTTTATACCTGAGTATACCGCTCGTAATAATTGCTTATCTTTACGCAGATAAGTTCACGGTTGCTGGTATGGGAGAAAGCTTTTCAATCAATTTAGGCGTGAAATACAAACAAATCGTAAACATTGGATTAGTCATTGTTTCGCTTATTACGTCGATTACGATTTTGACCGTTGGCATGCTGCCTTTTTTAGGATTAATCATTCCAAATATCGTATCGATTTACCGTGGAGATCATTTGCGAAAAAGCCTGCCTCATACAGCGCTGCTTGGAGCTGTGTTCATACTGGCGTGCGATATTTTAGGCAGAGTCATTATTTTCCCTTATGAAATCTCTATTGGGCTAATGGTCGGTGTAATAGGAAGTGCGATCTTTCTTTTTATGCTGATAAGGAGAGGTCGTTATGCATAACAAACATAAAATCATCATTCTCGCCGCGCTGGCCGTTTTATCAGTGGCACTGTTTATCAGCTACGATTTAGGCTACTGGCAGTACACGCTGCCGCGAAGAATTGAAAAAGTTGTTGCGATTGTTTTAACCGGAGGAGCCATTGCTTTTTCATCCGTTATCTTTCAAACAATTACTAATAATCGAATTCTAACTCCTAGTATTCTAGGACTGGATTCACTGTATTTATTTCTGCAAACGTTTATTGTGTACATCTTTGGCTCGACGAATATTGTCATCATGAACAAAAATCTTAACTTTCTTCTTTGCGTTTCGCTGATGATTATCTTTTCGGTCTTGCTTTACATACTGATGTTCAAAAAAGCCGGTAAGAATATTTTCTTTATTTTACTGGTTGGAATTGTGTTCGGCACGTTATTTAAAAGCATGTCTTCATTTATGGAAATGCTGATCGATCCGAATGAATTTCAAGTTGTACAAGATAAATCATTTGCAAGCTTTAACAATGTTAATACCGATTTGCTATACATAGCAGCCGTCATATTTATCCTGCTTGGCATTTACGTGTGGCGCTTTACATCCATTTTTGATGTCCTGTCGCTTGGAAGAGAACATGCGGTAAATTTAGGTATTGATTATGACGGGCTCGTCAAAAAAATGCTGATTGTGATCGCCATTTTTGTCTCAGTGGCTACAGCGTTAGTTGGGCCGATTACCTTTCTTGGACTGCTTGTTGTGAACCTTGCGAGAGAGCTGTTCAAAACATACAAGCACACCTATTTAATGATGGGATCACTGCTGCTTAGTGTTATAGCTCTCGTCGGAGGAGAATTTATCGTTGAAAAAGTGTTCACCTTCAGCACCACGCTGAGCGTCATCATTGACTTTGCCGGCGGAATTTACTTTATTTATTTGCTGCTAAAGGAGAATAAATCATGGTAGAAGTAACAAATGTCAGTAAAACATACGGAGAAAAAACCGTTTTAGAAAAAACATCCGTCGTGATTCCAAAAGGGAAAATCACGTCATTTATCGGTCCAAACGGAGCGGGGAAAAGTACGCTGCTTTCAATTATGAGCCGTCTCATTAAAGCCGACTCAGGATCAATATCAATAGAAGGAAAAAATATAGAGAATATTGACAGCTCAGATTTAGCCAAAAAAATGAGCATTTTAAAACAGTCCAATCAGCTGAATATCAGGCTTAGCGTACGTGAACTCGTCAATTTTGGAAGGTTTCCTTATTCAAAAGGCCGGTTAACAAAAAGTGATGAACAAGCGGTTGATCAGGCGCTAAGTTATATGAAGCTTGAAAGTATTCAAGACAAATACTTGGATGAACTGAGCGGGGGACAGTGTCAGCGGGCCTTTATCGCTATGGTGATCGCACAGGACACGGAGTATATTTTCTTAGATGAACCGCTCAATAACTTAGATATGAAGCATTCTGTTGAAATTATGAAGCTGTTGAAACGTCTCGTAGAAGACTTAGGCAAAACGATTGTAATTGTCATTCACGATATTAATTTTGCGTCTGTTTATTCGGATTATATTGTGGCACTTAAAAACGGTGAAGTAATCTGTGAAGGCCCAACAGAAACCATCATTCAAACGTCTGTATTAAAGGATATATACGATATGGATATTCCAATCGAAACGGTTAACGGACAGCGTATTTGCGTGTATTTTTCATAAAATTTATTCATGAGGTGACGAAAGTGAAAAAAGTGTTAGTAATGTTTGCAGCAGTCTTAACTGCGATTGTTGTAGCCGCTTGCGGTAATCAAGGAGCAAAAGAAACAACAGGTGGAGAAAGTAAGCAAAAAGAGACGGTAACAGTAACCGATCAGTTCAATAAAGACGGAATTAAAATTAAGAAAAACCCTAAAAAAGTTGTAGTATTCAGCATGGGTGCACTTGATACACTAGATAAACTAGGGGTTGAAGTGGCGGGCTTGCCAAAACAAGCGATTCCTGAGTATTTATCAAAGTATCAAGATGATAAGTATGCGAATGTAGGTGGCTTAAAAGAACCTGATTTCGAAAAAATTGCAGAATTAAAGCCAGACTTAATTATTATTCAAGGCCGCCAAGCAGATTCATTTGATGAATTTTCAAAAATTGCGCCGACGATCTATATCGATACAGACAACCAGCACTATGTGAAGTCATTTAAAGAAAACACAAAAGTACTAGGACAAATTTTTAATAAAGAAGATCAAGCGAAAAAAGAGCTAGCAGCAATTGATAAGCAAATTGCAGATTTGAAAAAACAAGCGGACAAACTAGATAAAAAAGCGCTTGTAATGATGGCAAATGACAGCAAAATGACAGCGTTTGGTCCGGGTTCTAAATACGGATTAATCCACGACGTATTCGGTATTAAAGCAGCAGACGACAGTTTAGATCCATCCGCTAAGCACGGTCAAAGCATTTCATACGAATATTTAGTTAAGCAAAATCCAGACTACTTATTCGTCGTTGACCGCGGTGCAGCGATTGGTGAAAAATCATCCGCTAAACAAATTGTTGAAAATGAGTACGTAAAAGAAGTCAATGCGGTGAAAAACAATCACGTTGTGTATCTGGATCCAGGCCTTTGGTATTTATCTGGAGGAGGCCTTGAGTCAATGGC
>NZ_JBFULJ010000398.1:0-3438 GCF_056400385.1 Priestia sp. P5_B4 | reverse complement strand
GCTTGTAAGGAAATGCTTTCTCCTTATAAAACACGCGTAAAAGACCCTGAACCTCAACTGGAGGTCATACCACAGTCTATTTTTGGATTATTAGAGAAGGAGGAACAGCGATGAGCTTTCGGTTATCCCAACGTGATAAAGACATCATAGCGTTTATTAACCAGTTTAGAGCTGTTGATCGAGACTCATTAGTTGACCTATTCTTTAAACAGCTTAAATCGTCCGTAAATGCGTGTAATAGCGTGATGGTACGTTTATATCGATTGGGGCTAATTGAACGTACACAGCAGTATTCTCCCACCATCTATTTACCCGTGGATGCAAAGATCAAAAAGAACTCTCAAAAAATATTACATTTCCTTTCTATCTTGGATGTCTATAAACAAATGTGTACGTATAGTGATCCTAAACACGTCATTGTGGAAGATAAGCCCACTGGACGAAAAGGAGGAATTGAACCCGATCTATTTTGTATTTTTAAAGGATCTCCTTTTTGGATTGAAATACAGAGAAATCAGTATTCAGAACAGAAGATGCAAGCGAAGATCAGCCTCTATGAGGAGTTTTTCTTTTCAGATGAGTGGAAAGCATTGCATTGGCAGCCAGAGGGCCGATCAGCTATTTTCCCTACTGTCATGTTAATTACGCCTGTTCGGTATGCTGTTAATTCTGAGCACATCCGCATTATACAGGTAGCAAGTATCCACGAGCTCATGGAGAAATATAAGAACTCTGCAAAACAGGAGAGGCAAGTAAGACCAAAGTTATCGTCCTCAAATGGAATCAAAATTAATTTAACATAGGGTAATAAGAAGTTATGTCCTTTGATAAAAAAGAAAGCTACCCCATCGTTGCAGGACAAGTAGCTTTTAAGAGAATTCATAAACTAATTTATAAAAAGTCTGAATAACTTTATAACAAATTAAGAAATAAATCAATACAAGTTGACCTTGACCATATATATAACGTGCATTTTTTATACATCTTCCTCTCACTTGGGTATCGAGTAAACGTAGTCATATCAGGGATGTATAAAAAGCTGCATATATGTAAACTAGCTACTTGGTGTCTTGAAATAAAAAAGTCCCATTGATATTACTCAATTTAAAGAAGGAGCTCTGTCTATCATATATAGCCCAAAAACAGAAAAAACAACTGGGTCCGTTCAGTTGTTTTTTCTGCTACATTTATTTGATTAAAGGATAGAAACTTTACAGCTTCTTGAGTAGTTTGTTCATAACATGTGAAATTATTCAATCTACTAGACACAACAAAAAATAGACGGAATATTTCAATTAATTAGTTTACTTTGTAATCGCTTTCATTTATAATAAGGGTAGGTTGGATGGCATGAGTGGCTGTCATAGTATTTAGCGTAGGCGGGGCTGATACGAGGGAACAGGGCATAAAAGAAATGTCCTTTTTTATTTTCATGAAAAAAGTAAAAATAACATTTGATAATTTAAGTCAGGAAATATAACAGAATGATGGTTTTTTTATTCTAATTATGTAAAATGAAGTTGTGTAGAATCTACATAAAAAAGAAAGGATTACCTTTGGGGATAAGGTAGTCCTTTTTTTATTGGTTCGAAAATCACACAAATATTTATATTTTCAAAATATTAAGTGATGACATTGATCATCATAGATAGTAAGATATAAGTGGTCAGCCTAACGGTGGGTTCACGTTTGATAACCCAAATCATGCTTATAGGAAAGAGCATTTCTCATTTGAGAGGAATGCTCTTTTCTCTGTATAAGAAAAAGCAGGCTTAAGCCTGCTTTTGTAGCCTTAGAGGCTATTTTATAGTTAAGAAGTACGTATTAGTTCTTGTGAGGATTCTTGATACAAATTCAGAAACTGTTGAACAGCTTCTGTCATACATGATGTATTCCACTTTTTTAAGATACTTCTTTTTTGATTCTTAATCGTGCACTCTTCTTTATGGAAAATGTCTTGTATTGCTGAAATAGAATGACCATCAAGAGCAAAAACTTCTTGTCCTGCTTTAGTGAGTTGATTCATGAATACTTTCTCTTTCAAGATTTTGCATTCTTCTTCTACACTCTTCAGTCGAGCAACTTCATCAACTAAATCAGACGCTACACTCAAGATACGTTCAATACCCATTAATAGTTTTTCACTTTGATCCATGATAAGACCCTCCTATTTTTTGAAGGAAACCCGTGCTATAATAAAGGTCCAACGTTTTAATTGACACGGGGTGCTTCCTTTCCAGGGGAAGTGCCCTTTTATTATTTAGTTTGGTCTTGCATTATTTATAATAAAGTTTGATTAAAAATCCTGTATATAACAGGACTTTTTTGTTCGATAATAAGACTATTTTATTGAACAAGGGGGTGATATAGAAACAAAACTGGTGGTTTTAATTTACCTAACGAATTCTGTTCTATTATTGCTATACTAAGGTTCGATGAGTTTTTAACGGATTTAAATGTTCATCATGAAGAAGGAGAGAATTGAATGGTTACAACAAAGACCCAAAAAAAGATTGCAGCAAATGATCTAGAAACTAATACACCAACTGTTGAACAGCTAGCGTATTATCGAATATTAGCCCCACTAAAAGTTAGATCACTCTTATCTCATCTTAATTCAAGTGAAAAGAAATCTATTTCCTTTGATTTTAAAAAAATGAAAAATGGGGATTTAGATCCTTTACGTCACACATTTATAGAAGAGATAGACAAACAGCAAACAGGCTCTACTGAAACATCCGAAAACAAAGAATCTACGCCTTACAAAGTAGATTTTGTTAACATGCAAAAGAAAGCTTTTAATTTATATGAAGGGATAATCCACGTATATGGTATCCCAGACGACGGTATTAAGTTACCAGTGGAGGAAGTTAAAATAGATGAGTTGAAAATTGGAAAAAACGAAGTTGTTTATATGAACAATGAATCCACCCTTGTTACTTACCAAATCATTGAAACAGAGAAGGGATTCAAGGTCGTTATAGAAGATACTTTAACGTTGGATTTTGATAGGAGAAAGAAATCTGGTCTATTCCATCTAGAAAGAGTAAAAAGCCTCGGTTCCTATATGAAATGTTTACGATTAATAAACTATTACATACAGCGCAATAAGTTTCCTTTTCAATCTCTACAGTTATCTGGTGGGACATTAAATTTAAAGGGACAGCTCCAACAAATTGAGGAAGAGATTGAATCATACAAAGAACTGATAGATATTTGTACTCAAATTGGAATAAGTGAAAATTATATATTTGATGATAAGGAAAATTTCCCTTCCCTATTCAATGCTATAATCAATATCTTTAAAAATAAACAATATAGCTTACTAAATATTCATCAAGAAAAACTAGAAAAAACGGAGATAATCAATATTGAACTTTCCAAATATGTGAAACTAGCATTAGTATATGCAGATGGATGTTTCCTTAACCTTTATAG
>NZ_JBFULJ010000397.1:0-3439 GCF_056400385.1 Priestia sp. P5_B4 | reverse complement strand
CATGTAAAGTGGAAAAAGCCAGCTGCGTAAAAGATACGCGCGTTAGATCGTTTTCAATACGTTTATAGTAAGCAGTTAGTTCATCAGACGTAATTTGTTTGCGGAAATATTCTTCTAATTTAAACTGATTCGTTAGCTGATTGGTTACATCACTGGAACGAATATTTAACACTTCATAACCTTGTTTTCTTGTATCCTCGTCATATGAGCGTTTAATTTGCTTCCACATATCCTCAACTTGTTTTTGTACTTTATCGCTTGTCTTTAGATGGGAAATTAAGATTTTTTGCATAACAAGCTGCCGCAATAACTCTTTGCGGTAGCTTGTATCATTTAGAGGAGCATCTGGATTTAAGAACCCTTCAACGGCTAAAAAACGGTTGAATTCAGCTCCTGTCACCTTGCCTCCCTCATACGCTGCCAGTTCTTTGGTAGAAGATAGCTGACTAATTTCTACAGAAGGAAACATCGTGTTTGAATGCTTCCCTCCGCAGCCGGTTAAAAATCCGAACGCTGTTAATACTGCTAGCAGCAGCTTTAACCGTGTTGAACTCATCCATTGTTATCCTGCTGTTCTGAAAGTTTCAGAGAAATAGTTTGTTTTTTTCCATTTCGATACACGTCTAATTTTACCGTGTCTCCTACTTTACGTTTTGTGTATAGATATTGACGTAAATCACTGGATGTTTTGACTTCATTTCCATCGATGGCAACAATCACGTCTTTTGATTGTAAACCTGCATCAGAAGCAGAAGAGAATGGTTCAACCGTCGTTACGACAACTCCTTCAGACGTATCGCTGGTTAGGCCTAGCTGGTTTTGTTTTGTTGCAGCTGAAAGCTGACCTACATCTTGAAGACCTACCCCCATATATGGACGCGTTATTTTTCCGTTTTTCATCAGCTGTTCAATCGTCGGCTGCACTTCATCACTTGGAAGAGCAAAGCCGATGCCTTCTACATTGTCTTCTGAAATTTTCATACTGTTGATGCCGACTACTTCACCGGAAGAATTGATAAGTGCACCACCGCTGTTTCCTGGATTAATCGCCGCATCCGTTTGAATTGCATCTACGTTCCAATTTTCTGAAATAGGGACAGAGCGTTTTGCTGCGCTCACGATACCTTGTGTGACCGTACGAGAAAACTGTTCACCAAGAGGATTTCCGATTGCAAGCACCGTTTCACCCGCTACTAAATCCGATGATTTTCCGAACTTCGCCACTTGTTCAACATTTTTGTCAGACATTTCAAGCACCGCTAAATCCGTTAGCGCGTCAGCTCCGACAATTTTAGCTTTTTCTTTTTGTCCGTTTGAAAGTGACACTTCTACTTCGCTTGCGCCGTCAATAACGTGGTTATTGGTCACAACGTAGGCTTTTCCATTTTCTTTTTTGAAAATAACACCGGAACCCGTTCCTGCTTCTTGCGTTTGGGTATCTCCAGAAAATGGATTTGTTTGCTGTTGAATATTGTTCACGCCTACAACAGCAGCTGATACTTTATTTACAACTGAAACAAGATCTGACTGATTCACGGTTGTGCTTACTGTTCGAGGCGTTGTGCTCGTTGTTGTTGCCGTTTGAGTCTGCGTTGTTTGATTCGCTGTTTGCGTATCAGCTGAATCCATTAACCCCAGCTGCGGAGCACCGTATAGCACAATTCCTCCTCCAAGTACTGCTCCGGCGATAGAAGATGCAATCACTGGAAATAAGCGTCTTCTTGGAGGCTGTGATGATGACGCAGGCTGATACTGATCGTAGCGCTGCTGGCGGTTTTCATATTCTTCTTTTCGTTCTTGCTCTCTTTCATAATCACGTGGATCCATGAAAAACACTCCTTTTAACGTAGCAAATTTTATGTTATCTATACTATAAAATAAAAGTTTGGGATAAGTATCAAAACAATGTGTGAAATTGTGAAAAATTTCTTTATAACAACAAACACGTAGTATAATAGCGGGTACATAGACCTTTAAAGAAACGCGCACATATGGCGTAATATGCTTTATTTACCTTAATTTTCATATATTCAGAGGAAGGTGTCAAATTTGAGCTTTACACTATATTTAGTAGAGGATGAACAAAATTTAAACGAAGTTTTAACCCTTTACCTTCAAAAAGAAGGCTGGGACGTTCGCTCATTTTTTAACGGCACGGACGCCAAAGAAATGATTGCAACTCCTCCGCATCTGTGGATTTTAGATATTATGCTGCCTGACATTGACGGGTATCAGCTCATTCGCGAAATCAAGCAGCAAACGCCCCAAGTGCCTGTTATTTTCATTTCAGCCCGCGATGCCGATATTGACCGGGTTCTTGGGCTTGAGATGGGCAGCGACGACTATTTATCAAAGCCTTTTTTGCCTCGTGAACTAGTTATTCGAGCAAACAAACTGCTAAACCGCGTATATGGTTCCAATCAAAAGAAAACCGATACCATTACGCTGACTCCTTATGAAATCGATTTACATACCCGTACAGTCAGTGAAGATGGAAAGCCGATTGATTTAACGTCTAAAGAATTTGATTTTCTTGTCACTATCTCAAAAGACCTTGGACAGGCTTTTTCACGGGAGCAGCTGCTGAATCTCATTTGGGGAGAAGATTATTTTGGCACAGACCGAGTGGTGGATGATTTAGTAAGGCGCGTGCGTAAAAAAATGCCGCAAGCACGAATTGAAACGATTTATGGATATGGATACCGGATGATGAAAGCATGAAAAACAAGTCGCTTGCATTTCAAATTTGGCTCGTCATCTCCGGTATTTTACTGCTTATTTCAATTTTGCTCGCTATTTTATTCCCAACGACGCTCAGGCAGTTCTTCACGAATGAAATTTATACCACTATTGAAAATGAACAGCATATTTTAAAAGAATACGGACTGCCAAGCCGCTCAGGTGAATACTACTTTAGCAACGAAGACAGTGAACCAACACTTGGAAATCGAACCGTGGATCATATTTTATTGCCTGAACATGCGGATATCTCGTATTTTTCATCACGGGTGTTGCCTCAAGACTTTTTGAGAAAAGCACAGGAAGATGCAATCAGTCAGCGAAAAATCGTCGCTCGCTATGAAAAAGATCTTGGCAACCGGACGCTTTTTTATGTAATTCGAAAAGTAAGCGTAAACGGACAGCCTGCTTTTTTACTTTCATTTTCGTGGGATACGTATCGCAACGCGCTCACTTCTACTCTGTTTAAACAGCTGCTTCTTGTAATTTCAATTGTATTTCTATTCAGCTGGCTTCCATCTATTTGGCTATCAAGATATTTAAGCAAGCCGCTTGTATCACTTGAAAAAGATGTGAAAAAAATTGCCGAACAAAATTGGCATGAGCCCGTTACAGTCAACCGTTCCGATGAAATTGGCAAGCTAGGCGCCTCCATCGAGCAAATGCGCAAAAGGAGCCGACTTCCGAACAGGCCCAAGAA
>NZ_JBFULJ010000396.1:0-3441 GCF_056400385.1 Priestia sp. P5_B4 | reverse complement strand
AACATGCACAGAAAAGGCGAGGTATGCTATGATAAGAACTATATATTAATCCGATAGGGACACTCTGTCATATAAAAAGGAGATGAAGCAAATGAGTGTTTCATTTGTAAATAAAAATCAAGAGTCTACGTATGGAAAATTGCAGCCTCTAGTCGAAAAATTTAAGAAACGAGCTTTTAAAATAGATGAAGAAGGTACGTTTCCCTTTGAAAATATTCAAGAGTTAAAAGAAGCGGGCTATACACGTCTTTCTCTCGAAAGCAAATATGGCGGAGATGAATTACGCCTTTATGATTTTTTATTATTTCAAGAATTAATTGCTCAAGGAGATGCTTCTACGGCTCTTAGTATTGGATGGCATATGGGGATTACAATGGACTTGCGTGAAAAAAAGCCTTGGAATCAGCAAATTCTCGATTTTATTTTTAAAGAAATAGAAAAAGGTGCACTTATTAACACCGCTGCTACTGAACCGAAGACGGGAAGTCCTACTCGAGGAGGAAAACCGGAAACGACAGCCGTAAAAACAAAAGAAGGCTGGCGAATCAATGGCCGAAAAACATTCACCACGATGTCTCCAGTGTTAAATTACTTTTTGGTAAAAGCAAGCATTGAAGGTGAAGAAGAGATCGGCTTGTTTTTAATTCCTCGTGAAACAAGCGGACTTTCAATAGAAGAAACATGGGATATGATTGCAATGCGCGGGACAGGAAGTCATGATCTTGTGCTAGAAAACGTCGATATTAAACACGACTTTCTTGTTGAACGCCTCAGTGGTTTTAAAAAGAATGAGCCAAGCGGCTGGCTGCTTCATATACCAGCTTGCTACATGGGTACAGCCATCGCAGCAAGAGATTATGCTGTCGCATTTGCTGCAGAATATTCGCCTAATAGTATTGAAGGAATGATTAGCGAGCTGCCAAATGTGCAGCGTTTAGTAGGAGAGATGGAACTTGAACTTATGCAGGCGCGTCACTTTATGTACAGCGTGGCAAGTAAATGGGATGAAACCGGCGACCGATCAGCATTAGCGGGAGAGTTAGCRGCTGTCAAACACGTAGTGACCAATAGTGCCTGTACGGTTGTCGACAAAGCAATGCGCATAGTGGGGGCGAGAAGCTTGCAGCGCAGTAATCCGCTGCAGCGCTATTATAGAGACGTACGTGCTGGGCTTCACAACCCTCCAATGGATGATATGACGATTATTAATTTAGCGAAGCAGGCGTTTGCTAGATAAAACTTAATAACATGTTAAATGATGAAAAACTGCTTATTATAGGCTATTCTATAATAAGCAGTTTTTTCGTTGCAAGAGGAGGAATTGAAGATGAAGTCCGTAAGAGAAATTCAGCTGACACCCTATAATATCGCGTGGGAAAAGGAATTTTCAAAAGAAGCTGCCACCTTAACAACTATAATGTCAGCTCAAGTTTTAGAGGTTCATCATATCGGAAGCACTGCTGTTCCCGGCCTAAGCGCAAAACCGATTATTGATTTACTTATTGAAGTGAAAGATATAAAGAAAGTAGATACATATAATCAGAGGATGGAACGGCTTGGTTACGAAGCGAAAGGTGAAAACGGCATAAAAGGAAGACGATACTTCCAAAAAGGCGGAAATGAAAGAACGCACCATGTTCATATTTATGAAAAAGGTCATCCAGAAATTAATCGGCATATATGGTTTCGAGATTATCTACGAACTCACCCTGATACAGCAAAAGAATACGAAACGTTGAAAATAGAACTAGCGCAWCGCTATCGCTTTGAACCAGAAAAATATGTGGAAAATAAAACGAATTTTATTCATAAAATAGACGTGCTAGCTTTAAAATGGAGAAAGGGCAGCAGCAATAAGAATAGGAAAGATGATCTTAGATAAAAAGGAGGAACGAGCTTGACTCCAGTTCTAAATCGACAGCCAAATACAGGAAAAAAGAAAAAAACAATATGGATCAGCCTGATATCCTTTGTTATTCTTTGTTTTGTACTTTGTACGGCAATTTCTCTTTATGTAGGCATAAGCCTGACAAAACTAGATAAAAATCCTGCTGTGAAAAATCCTGGTGATTACGGCATGCACTATAGCAATCAAGTATTTTTGAGCAAAGACGGAATAACCCATTTAAAAGGATGGATGATCGAACCAACGGAACAGCCAAAAGCGACCATTATTATGTCACATGGATACGGAAATAACCGTGAAGCACAAGGAGCTGGCTTTCTGCCGCTGAGTAAGGAATTTGTAAAAGCGGGATATCGAGTAGTMATGTTTGACTTTAGAGATTCAGGAGACTCAGAAGGAGATCAAACGACGATTGGTGTAAAAGAACAGCTCGATTTATTAGGCGTTATTCAGAAAATGAAAGAAACAACAAAAGAGCCAATTGTGCTCTACGGCATTTCAATGGGAGCAGCTACTTCTTTATTAGCAGCTTCTCAAGAGGACGACGTAAAAGCGGTGGTAGCCGATAGTCCTTTTAGTGATTTAACCTCTTATTTAAAAGAAAATCTATCTGTATGGTCTCATTTACCAAACTTTCCGTTTACACCGCTAACAATTGCTATTCTTCCTGTTATTGCAGATGCAAATCCTGCTGAAGCTAGTCCTATTAAAGCAGTCGAGCATATTTACCCTCGACCAATTTTATTTATACACAGCACAGGAGATACAAAAATCCCTTACACTGAAAGTGAAAAAATGGCTAAAACGCACCCAGATGCTTTTCACTTCTGGAAAACCGATAAAGCAGAACATGTTCAAAATTATCATGTATACAAAAAAGAATATGTAAAGCGCGTATTATCTTTTATTGAGCAATCACTGTAAAAAAAGAGGCTGGGACAAAAATATTTTAGACGAAATGTAAAACGAACCATTGATCAAGACTTTTGATTAGTGGTTCGTTTTTTTGTTAGGACAAACGTAGATTTCATGTGTGTAAATCTTTCTAGCTGTTGACGAAGACTCCTGCGGAAAGCGAAGCCTTGCACGGAAATCAACTGCGGCGTCTCAAGCAGTTCAGCTCATATATCCCATTTGTTCATCTTTAGATGGGATTCATTTCGTTATGTCTCAACCTCTTTTAGCCGTTGATTTTACCTTGTTCTATAAGCTCAGCATATAAATTGCGAAGAATGTAGGTTTTATAACTTTCTAGCTTTCTTCCATCGATTTTAGAGATATTGGCGGCTTTTAACTGCTGAACAAACCAGCCCTTTGAATAGATATGAGCCATTGTTAATCACTCCTTCAAAAAGATGCACGCTAAATAATTAACTATATTCATAAAAGGAACTAAAAAGAAGTAAACGAGGCAAATGAATTGACGTTCATTTTTTGCAGCGTTATACTGCTCTACAGCTACTTATAAAGGAGGAAATGAACAATKAGTAAACAGTATATAAACGTAAATGGCGTTAATTTGCACTACATAAGCA
>NZ_JBFULJ010000395.1:0-3458 GCF_056400385.1 Priestia sp. P5_B4 | reverse complement strand
GCGGTAAAGGAAGAGTTGTTTTATTCATGCCATTACTCCTTTTAGAATCTCTTTTTTCATATTTACTACGGGAATATCCACTCCGTMTCTATGTACGATTTCTTTTTGCTCTATGTAAAAGCCGATTGATTCATACAAAGCTATATTACGAAAAACACTCATTCTCACCTTGCATAATAAACTTTCCTTGCCACACTCTTTGGCGTATGTTTCTAACCATTGAATAAGCTGTTTAGCCATTCCTTTTCCTTGAAAAGCAGGAATAACAGACAGGCGATAAAAATATAAGCTTGTTTCTTCTAGCGTAAAACGCGCCATCGCTACCGGCTTATTTTCGACGTATAACATGACAGCTTTTTTTCCGTGCTTTAACGATTGCATAATAGATTCTATTGTTTCATCAAGAGCACTGGACGGTGGGACAGAATCGCGATAGACGGAGAAGGCTTGCAGCATARGATCATGAACTGTAGCAGCGTCCTCCGGCTGTGCTAAACAGTACTTCATAAATTTTCACCCTCTTTCTATAAAAATTAATTATATCGAATTATTATACAATACCACCTATTTTTTTCCTATACTTTTATTGATTTTCATTAAGGAGAATAACCTCTTTTTACGCTTTTACACCTTCTTAACTTTACTCCATTAATCTATTAATTCATTAGCACACACTCTTGAGAACTTTTTGTCGAAATGGTTAAAATTCTGTTGGGAGGGAATCATCATGACATTTTCTTGGCTTATACCTTACATAGCCGTGTCACTTATCATTGTCTTAATACCAGGACAAGACATGATTTTCGTAATGACACAAAGTATTGCTTCAGGCGTCAAAGCAGGCATCAAAACCGTATTAGGATCTATTACGGGAACATTTGTACATACTCTTTTAGCCGCAGTGGGGCTATCTATTATCTTTCAAAAATCAATTATTGCCTTTACGATTCTAAAGGTTATAGGTGTTCTGTACCTGCTGTTTTTAGCCTACCAATCGTTTCGCGAGAAAAGCGGTCCGTTGGAATTAACAGAAAACGTTCAGCAGCACCATCACTTTAGAAAAGGATTTGTTAGCAACTTAACCAATCCAAAAGTAGCTATTTTCTTCATTACGTTCTTACCGCAGTTTGTTAATTCGTCTCTTGGACATGTAAGTTTGCAAATGATTTTGTTTGGTATCATCTTTATCGCCGAAACGCTCATCATCTTTTCACTTATTGCGCTATTTGCTTCTGGCCTTGGGAAAAAAGTCAAAAAAAGCCGTATCTTTCARCACACATTAAAATATGTAAAAGGAACGGTTTTTGGCGTACTTGGCCTAAAACTTTTATTTTCTAGCAACAATTAAGTAAAACAAACTGAAATTTCTTTCACCCCTGCTGTTATCGCCTTTTCATACCCGCTTCATTTGTCATATCACCCTATTTTTCCATGTGAGGTTAGTTGACAAAAGACCAAAATTATTATTTTATATATATATAAGGTTCAGATTTAGCAACAAGATTCGACAAGGATAATGAAGAAAAACAGCGGGGAAATAGGGAGATCTATCTAAATAGAGGGAAAATTCTATAAATTCACGTTTTTTATTATTATTCTACTATAATTCATGAAGAGGTGAAACTATGCAAGAAGTAGTTCAAGGTTTTGTTAGTTCAATCAACGAATTTCTTTGGTCCTACTTACTGATTGCGATGCTGATTGCATTTGGTTTGTTTTTTACATTCAGGTCAAAGTTTTTACAAATTCGGTTATTAAAAGAAATGATTCGTGTATTAAAAGAAGGTGCGGATAGCTCTTCTAAAGACGGAATTTCGCCATTCCAAGCGTTTTGTATCAGTATGGCAGCCCGCGTTGGTACGGGGAACATTACAGGTATTGCGATTGCGATCGCTTTAGGGGGACCTGGTGCTGTATTTTGGATGTGGGTGCTTGCCGTTATTGGCTCAGCTTCAGCATTTATCGAAAGTACATTAGCACAAATATACAAAGTAAAAGACAAAGACGGCGGCTTCCGAGGCGGACCGGCTTACTATATGGAAAAAGGGTTAAAGAAGCGCTGGATGGGCGGACTGTTTGCTGTCTTAATCACTTTATCATTCGGCTTAATTTTTAATGCTGTACAATCGAACACGATTACTCTTGCGTTTGAAAATGCGTTCGGAACAAATCGTTTAGTGTTAGGAATTATTATGACAGTGGCTTTCGCTGCTATTATTTTTGGCGGAGTTAAGCGTATTGCAAAAATGTCAGAATACATTGTTGTGGTACTAGCTGTTGCCTATATTGCAGTAGCACTTTTCATTATTATCATGAACATTCAAGAGATGCCTTCTCTTATTGCGTTAATCGTTAAAAATGCATTTGGTTTCGATCAAATTGCCGGCGGTTCTCTTGGAGCAGCTCTTATGCAAGGAATTAAACGCGGATTATTCTCAAACGAAGCGGGTATGGGTAGTGCGCCAAATGCAGCCGCAGCTGCAACAACAAGCCACCCGGTAAAGCAAGGATTGATTCAAGCATTTGGTGTATTAACAGATACGCTTATTATTTGTAGTAGTACTGCCTTTATCATTTTGCTTTCAGGTACTTATACAAATAAAAATTTAAGCGGTATTGAGTTAACACAAGCTGCTTTAAGCACTCACATTGGCTCTTGGGCAACAGGTGCTCTTGCAATTATGATTTTCCTATTTGCTTTTAGTACATTAATCGGTAACTACTACTACGGAGAAACAAATATTGAGTTCTTGAACACAAATAAAGCTTGGCTAGTAACTTACCGTGTTGCTGTACTTGCAATGATTGTGTTCGGTTCTATTTCTCAAATTCAGCTTGTATGGGATTTAGCAGACCTGTTTATGGGCTTGATGGTAGTAGTCAACTTAATCGCGATTCTCTTGCTCTCGAAAATTTCTTTTGCAGCACTGAAAGATTATCTTGCTCAAAAGAAAGCTGGAAAAGACCCTGTCTTCTACCAAGACAGCATTTCTGGACTTGATAATATTGATGCATGGGATCATTCAAAAGATAAATCTAGCTCGAAAGAAGCGATCTAATAAAAAAAGCCGTGAATATTCACGGCTTTTTTTATTGTGCAAATTTACTTCTTTTTCTTTCTTCTAGTGAAGCAGTCTAAGACTAACCAAATACCTATAGTATAAATAAATCACGCCGTACGGAATCCAGTAGGAAAAAAATGTCCAGCCGAGATTCCATCCGTTTCCGTATGTAACTCTTTCCATATGCACATACGTTCCTTCTAAACATGTTGTAAACAGCGCAATAAGAAAAATAAAAAAATGAGGCTTTCCAATTCGCTGGATTAAAAAAATCATATAGCTAGCCAATACAGGATAGACGCCTAAATTAAAAGGCAGCGCTTCTAATGCTTCATTTTCTAAAGAAGTCCGGAGTTTCCAAAAACCATAATAGCTCCCTAATTCATTGATAACGAT
>NZ_JBFULJ010000394.1:0-3463 GCF_056400385.1 Priestia sp. P5_B4 | reverse complement strand
ACATAATATTCCTGTGAAAGATTTAACTTTTTAATATATATCCTTTGTAGGCTATACTCCATACTTACATTGTAAAAAGCAAGAATTTTAAAAGAGAAGTTAGCTTTTTTTCAGATTTAGTAATTTATAATTCTGATGATTTTTTATCATTTCGTAAAAGAATCATTAGAATTAATAAATAAGGAGGATCGTAAAATGGTATCTGTCAATACAGTTACTGGGAAAGTTGATAGCAAACAACTTGGTTGTACATTGGTTCATGAACATCTTCTTCTACGTTCTGATTCAGTGGCGATTCAATTTCCTCATCTCTATGATGATCAAAGCAATTTTTTGAAGGCTGTTGAACAAGTAAAAGCAGTTAAAAGTCAAGGAGTGCACACAATTTGTGACCCGACAGTAATGGGGATAGGTCGTGACATTCGTTTTATGGAAAGAGTAGCGTATGAAACGGAGATGAAAATCATTGCTGCTACCGGTATTTATTCCTATAATGATATTCCGCCGATTTTTCAAAATCGCGATATCAACTATTTGGCTGACGTGTTTATAAGAGATATTGAGGTAGGAATCCAAAATACATCAATTAAAGCAGGATTTTTAAAGTGTACAGCCGATGCCGCAGGAATTACAGAAGATCTCGATAAGGTTTTTCGAGCAATCGCTCGTGCTCAAAAAGTAACTGGAGTTCCTATCATGACTCATTCCCATCCTGAAAGTGGTAACGGTCTCAAACAAATGGATATATTTGAAGATGAAGGTGTCGATCCTAAATTTATCATGATTGGGCACTGTGGGGATACAGACAACATAGATTATATAACGCAGATATTAAAAAGAGGAGCATTCATTGGAATGGATCGCTACGGACAAGCACCACTACCTTATGAAAAGAGAAATACCACTCTAATTGAACTGATCAAAAAAGGTTTTGCTAATCGTATGTTCCTATCTCAAGACTATTGYTGCAGTTTTGATTGGTTTCCACCTGAACATGAATTTTTTAAAACATATCCTAAATGGTCAATGACTTTTCTTTTAGATGAAGTTGTTCCACAACTTCTAAATACAGGGGTGACAGAAGAACAAGTAAGAACAATGATGTATGATAATGTTCGCTGTTGGTTTGAAGGCACTTATGAATTACCAACTATAAATAGAGTGATTAAAGAACCTAATAGCATCTAAGTCCATACCTTAGCCTGATTCAGGCTAAGGTTATTATTTTGTCAAACTTTTTATTGAGAATAACCCATGGTGCTAGTTGGGCTTTAATACACAACTAGCATCATTTTTTGATTTTTTTACACTAACACTATAATTACAATTACGAAAGAGGCCCAAGTGCAAATTTGCACCAGAACCTCTTAAATTTCAATCATGACTTTTTCGAAAATTTTTCATCAAAATTATTTTTGTTTAGATTGTCTGTTTTATCTCATGATTATCCTCTTTTGCCTGACCTGCTCCTTTAAATTGTGAAACAGAAACAATGGCAATAACACAACAGAGAATGATGTACAGGCTGATCGGTGTTGTGCTTCCGAATTCATGCAAGAGAAAAAGGGAAATCATAGGAGCAATTCCTCCCCCAATAATAGAAGCCAATTGATAGGCCAATGATGCTCCACTATATCGAAGGTGAATTGGGAAATTTTCCGCAATCATGGCAGCCTGTGGGCCATATACCATGCCAGGACCTATACCTGAAATCGCAATAGCGAGAATGATTAAGGATGATACCCCAGTATTTAAAAGATAAAAGTAAGGAAATGCAAATAAGAGTGTAATTAAACTTCCGATAAAATATATTTTTCTGCGGCCGAATTTATCCGATAAATAGGCAGAAAGAGGAACAACAAAAAGATATGCAACAGAAACAAGTAAAACGGTATTCGTAAGAAATTGTTTGTCTAAATTAATTTGTTCCGTCCCGTAAGAAATAACGAAAGTTGTAAAGAGATAAAAAGGTACTTGTTCTGACAAACGAGAAAAGGCAGCTAGCATAATAGTTTTTGGATGTTCTTTAATAACCTCGAGAACAGGTCGCTTAGCTACAAGATTTTCTTCTTTCATCTTTGAGAATTGTGGTGATTCTTTAATACCTAGGCGAATAAAGAGACCGATCCCTATAAGTAAAATACTTATTAGAAAAGGAATTCTCCATCCCCATGACACAAAGTTATCTCCAGTAAAAAATATACAAAGTGAAACAACACATGTTGATACTAAAAGTCCAATCGGAACACCTAATTGAGTCATACTTCCCATTAATCCACGGTGTTTTTTAGAACTCCACTCTATAGAAAGGACAACTGACCCTCCCCATTCACCACCAACACCAATTCCTTGAATGAATCTTAATAATACGAGAAAAACAGACGCCCAAATACCAATGTTTTCGTAAGTAGGCACCAGGCCTATTAGTGTACTACTAATACCCATCAACAGAAGTGTGATAACTAGGGTTGCTTTTCGTCCGATTCGGTCTCCGTAATTACCAAATATCATAGCTCCAATAGGCCTGGCAAGGAACCCAATAAAAAGAGTTGTAAATGCCTGTAATACGCCGATATAAGAATCAGATTCTGGAAAAAATAGCTTTGGAAAAACTAACGCTGCCATAGTTCCATATAGAAAAAAGTCATACCATTCAATAGAGGTTCCTACAATACTTGCAATCGCTGCTTTTTTTACTTGTTTTTTACGAAGAACTTCATCCTTTTTCTCTCGGAAATCCATTTTATACCCCCAAAAAAATAATATAGAAAGCGTTTTCAACTGGTGATACAGATGTGTTATTCTATGTTTTTTATTAAAATTATGTTAAACAGAATGTGTAATTTCTAGCTCATTCAAATAAAATGAATGAGCTAGAAATTATTTAAACAGCAATATTATTTCAAAAGCGATCATAATTAAAAAGTTAAATCTTTCACAGGAATATTATGTTCTTCACAGTAGTCAAAGTATTTTTTCATTCTATAGAAAATATCATCCTGTAAGATGACATTTCCATCTTTATCGAAATATTCAATGACTCCTCCTAAATTGAAAAGRGTAATCATATCTTCTCCTTTATCCACTACTAAGGTATGGATATCACCTGGTGGTTCATAAACAAAAGTACCTGGCTTGGCTACCCARTCTCTTTCTAAATATCTCCAGGTCCCTTGAAGTGTGTAGGCCAACACAGTCCCCCCCGTATGYCGGTGTCGTGCGTTGCCTTTACCTGCTTTAAATTTTGAAATATGAATCCAGTTACCTGTTGTTAAATCAAATCGGACCGGCTTAAACCAGACACCGTCTGCTTCCGTAAAAGTTGGTACCCAAGGGATTTCATTCACATCAATAGCTTGATCTGGTAAATTATATTTCTCCGTAAACGCATTTAAATCTAATGTTGTTGACACRTTTATTCCTCCTAATTAATCACATTTTGACAATATGTTTTGTCATTTAT
>NZ_JBFULJ010000393.1:0-3467 GCF_056400385.1 Priestia sp. P5_B4 | reverse complement strand
GTCTGTAGTGTTCGTGCCTAGCGAAGTCATAAGCTAGGGTAGCTGTTAAAAGCTAACGGCGGGGAAAAAGCCTAAGTCTTTTTTAAGATATGGCTTGACTACTCTGAAAGTGCCACAGTGACGAAGTCTTATCAGAAATGGTAAGAGTGGAACGAGGTAAACCCCTCGAGCGAGAAACCCAAATAATGGTAGGGGAACTTTCTGGAAGGAACTGAACGGAAGGAAGGACAAAATGGTTACATTTTGTAGATAGATAATTGCCACCGGAGTACGAGGTAGCTAGCCGCTTGCAGTACAATGGTACAAAACATGGCTTACAGAACGTTATTGAAAAGCAATCGACACTTGTTGTTATACACTATATTTTAATCCAACCCAGCTCTTCGTATAATGGAAGAGCTTTTTTTATGTCAAAATGACAGCTTATCATAAGCTGTCATTTTTTTGTACAATCAGACTGAGCTTGTTGTCAGCCTCAGGTCTTAGGAGAAAATAAAGCTTTAGCTCGTTTTGAAAAAACGTCATAATCCTTAAACTAAGTATATAGATAAGCGAAAGGAGGAGACAAAATGAAAAAAGTTGGTTTGTTTTTGATTGGAGCGGTAGCTGCTATCGTTCTTCTTGCAAATGCCGGTCCGATGGTAGGGCTTGCACTTGGCTTGGTTATTTTGTACGTAGCATTTAAAGGGTTTGTTAAAGCAGAGACCCCCTTTAAAAAATGGCTCTGGGGGTTTATTGGTGTTGTCGTACTCTTAACAACTGTTTCAAACCTCCCGGCCCTTGCTGGTATCATCGCAGCAGTCGTACTTTACATTGTATATAAAAAGTGGAACAGCAGCAGCCCTATAAAAACGGAAAAAGAAGATCCGTTTAAGCATTTTGAACGTCAGTGGGCTGACTTAAATCAAAAATAATAAAAGTTTACTTTATTATCTAAGGAGATGAACAAAATGAGAAACTTATTTACTCGAATGAAAGAAACGATTTCTGCAGACCTTCATCAATTGCTTGATCACAAAGAACAAAAAAATCCAATTGCTGCACTAAACCACTATTTGCGTCAATGCGAGCAGGAGACCGAAAAGGTAAGGCAGCTTGTTGAGCGACAGCACACGTTAAAAGAACAGTTTAATCGCGAATATCATCTGGCCCTTGACATGATGAAAAAGCGCCATGAACAAGCACAAGTAGCACAAGCAGCTGAAGAAGCGGAATTACATGAATTTATTTTAAAAGAACATGCTCACTACGAAGAGAGAGCAAAGCGCGTAAAAGAATCTTATGAAGATGCATCCAAGCAGTTAGAAGAGCTCGAACAAAAGTATGAAGAAATGAAGCATAAGGTAAAAGATATGCATATTCGCCGTATGGAACTAATGGGGCGCGAAAATATTGCTCGTGCGCATCATCGTATGAATTCAATAATGAAAACAGAAGCATCTTATACGTCTTACAGCCAGTTTGACGAAATGGAAACCTATATTGACCAGCTTGAAAATCAAATTAATACAAATTACTATAGACAAACGGTAGACAGCAAGATTGCTGAATTAGAAAAAAGAGTAAAATCATCGTAAAAAATCAGTGTTTCTGCATAAAACATGGTATTCTAAAAAAGGCGTAGGTTTCTGCGTCTTTTTAAGGTGAGAGAATAGATACCTGCAGCATCCAAAGAACGCTATGTCATCTATGAGGAGAAGGGAGAGAGAGCTGTGCAAAGCGTAAACAAAACAGAATCTCTTATGTTCATTTTTATTTGCAGTTTATTTGTCCTGTTTATTGAAATTATGTTTTTTCACAGCGGCTTGATCTTTTCTGTATTAATTGCCGGTGCGTTCATGTATATTGGGCGAAAAAAAATGAGAAGAAAACTAGGGCGCATTTTATTTTGGATTGGCGTTATTGGGCTTGTGTTGAATATATTTAATACGGTTGCCTTTAAGTTTTTAGTTATTGCTCTTTTTCTGTATTTTTTACTTAGATTTATTCAATCAAGAAAGCATCCGGTTGAATTCAGACCAACTGACGAATTTACCCAGCAGCCAAACCAAAGTTTGGTGCAGGTCCGGCCGGTTTTGACGAATAAACTTCTTGGTAGTCAAAGAACCGAAGACTCCGTATACGAATGGGATGATATTAATATTCAAAGCGTATGGGGCGACATTGTGGTTGATTTAAGCAATACCGTTCTGCCAAAAGGCGATGCGGTTATTTTTATTCGTCAAGTGTTTGGAAATATTAAAGTGCTCATTCCTTACGAAACGGAAGTATCTATGAATCATTCTAAACTAGCAGGAAACGTAACGGTTTTTGGACATCAGCGCGGCTTTTCGTTCAATGAAAATTTGTCTATCAAAACAGAGGAATTTGATCAATCTGCTCATAGGGTGAAGATTGTTACAACTGTTGTGATTGGAGATTTAGAGGTGCAAAGGATATGAGTATTCTTCAACGGCAGTTATTATGGGGGATTTTCCTAAGTTTTTTTGTATTTGTATCCGTGCTCCTTACCGTGTTTTTTGCATATCCTGTTTTTCAACTTAGCGACTTATGGAAAACAAGCGTATTTGGCATGMCTTTTGTGCTGTTTTCCTTCAGTTTGAGCCTTACGATTGGAAGCGTGATTGGAGGAATCATGGGGTTTATGTGGAGACAGCAGTGGACATATGTTGAAAACCGATTATATGAAATAGAAAATGGCCACCGGCATATGTTGGCAAATGAACCGCTTATTCAAGAAACGTCTCGAATTATAAGCCGTTTAAATAAAGTAGATCATAAAATGATTCTTCAAGCACAGCAATCTCAAAAGATGGCAACGGAAAAAGTGGAAAATCAGCAAAAGCAAGTGCAAGAAATTGTTTCTCAGGAACGAAATCGGCTTGCTAGAGAACYGCATGACTCCGTTAGTCAGCAGCTATTTGCCGCTTCGATGCTTATGTCTGCTATTACGGAGTCCAATCTTAGGCTGCAAGACTCTGAAGCTAAGCAATTAAAGATGGTTGAAAAAATGATTAACCAATCACAGCTTGAAATGAGGGCTTTGCTTCTTCATCTTCGTCCTGCAGCATTAAAAGGAAAATCGCTACAGGCTGGAATGAAAGAACTGATGAATGAGCTTGCTCAAAAAGTACCGCTTGAATTAAATTGGAAAATAGAAGGATTTGAACTTGATAAAGGCATTGAAGACCACTTGTTTAGAATTTTGCAAGAATCCGTATCAAATACGCTGCGTCATGCCAATGCAACAGCTTTAGATGTGCTGCTAATTAAACGTGATTTTTCTATTATTTTACGTATTGTTGATAATGGAGTTGGTTTTGATGTGGAAAAGGAAAAAGTCGGATCGTACGGTCTGCAAAATATGTACGAACGCGCAGTTGAAATTGGGGGCCTATTAAAAATTATTAGCTTGCCCGACAAAGGAACAAAGCTAGAAGTAAAAGTACCGTTAGTAGAAAGAGAGG
>NZ_JBFULJ010000392.1:0-3471 GCF_056400385.1 Priestia sp. P5_B4 | reverse complement strand
GCTTCAAACTCTTTTGTATCCGACAGTTCTTCATAGTCGATATGATAAGAATCTTTAATTAAGTTTCCTTTTTTAATYCGTTTTAACAAAATAGCTATTGTATATGGAAGAAGTTTTATTTTTTGATCGATAAATTGAAGTGCTAAACGCTTTTCTACTTTTTCCATTTGCTCTTTTAATCTCTGAATTTCTTCTCTTGAAGTTCCTGTATACGCCTGAATATACGTCTCGCCTTGATACATGTCATAGACGGTCCGCAGTACTTCAATAAGCAGCTTCCTTTTATTCCACTCACTTCCTACTATGTCGTATCCATACATTCGCGAATAAACAATTTCAAGATGATAACCATTTACAATTTTCTGTGTATATTTCATATCTCTTAATACCGTATTCTTACTCACTGATAGCGAGCTAGAGAAATGAAGTAAAGATAATTCTTCTTCGCTACTTAATAGCATAAGCAAAACCAATTGAGCTCTTTCTTTTTCAGACGGAATATAACTTCCAGCAGAGTGTTCGACTTTTTCAGCAAACAGTTCCATTAGAAGAGGATCAATAATAAATTCCCCCCCGTTCGTTCGCTGAATTTTCGGATAGTTATTACTCTTTAACCAGTCATTAATTTTTGTAAAGCTGTAGCTAATCTGCCTCCGTGAAAGATGATACTTTCTCTCTAATTCCGTATTGGAAATACCAGGATTACTAACCACTCGTTTTAAAATTAAATTGCTCCTTTCATCTAGATGCATCAATTGCTCCCCCCTTGCTTAAATTTATTCTATCACTGATCTCTACCAAAATGTTTACGCTTTCATTACCACTTCTGGTCCAATTATTGTGCAACTTGATGGTTAACTCTTCCTTACCATTGTAGACATTTCGCTAGTGCTCAGAAAGAAAAAGAAAAACTGTTTTTGACTACGATTTTTGCGTCAAAGTGAATAAAAAAACCCGACTGTTTAGTCAGGTTTTTTGTAGATATCGATTTTTATAGGGAAGGGTTCCTAAGTCTTTAAAGATTTTAGGAATCCCCCACTTCAGGCTTGCTAAGTGGGGGTAGTTCAATGATGCTCTCCTATTCCAAATACTTCTGCTACATGATTTTCTAATTTATGCTTGTAGTGATCAATGTTTGGATGTTTGACTACATCATGAATAGTGTACGTTGGAAGTGGGCTCATACCGACGTACTGATTCATTTTATGCAAATGCATAATGGCTTCATCTAAACTTTTTCCTTCATAGAAAGCTTCGTCATTGTCGAAAATAGCTTCCGGCGCATTCCATGTGAGAGAAAAYATGTATTTTTTCCCAGTTAATAAGCCGCCTCGCCCGTATTGATTTGAACCTTTAAAGAAAATGTTATCCATATATACGCGATCAATATATTGCTTAAACTTTCCGGGAATGCYGAACCAGTAAATAGGCGTCTGCATAATCACAACATCAGCCCATAGCCACTTTTCAATTTCTTCTTCTACTTCGTAGCCTTTATCAACCACCGTTGTTTTAATGTCAAATTGATCAGTGAGTAAATGCTGCATTTCGTTAAAAATCGTTTGATTTAACTCTCCTTTTGATTTTTTATAATACTCGTGTCCATTAATGATTAATACGTTTTTCATGCTGACCTGCTCCTTTCCAAAATCCTTGTTTCTTTATCTTCATATATCTGTATACCCATAAAAACTACTTACCTATCAGTACTATCTCTTACTTTGAAGTAACATAGGCACCTAGAAGTCCCTTTTTAAACACCCTTATGATTTCCTAAACAAAGAAAAAAACAAGGTCTAATTTACTGATTTCTTAGAAGATGTTTAACTTGCATAAAGCAAATCGTTTTTTAAAATCAGTTCTTTTAACCCAATAAAAAAGGCTGGCGAATTAAATTCCGCCAGCCTTTTTTCCTTTTTTTATTTCGGTTCGCCTACTTCATTTAATGGATAGTAGCGAAACTGCACTTTTCCGATAACTGATTTTTGTGGAATGAAGCCAAATGCTCGTCCATCATGACTTACAGGACGGTTGTCCCCCATTACAAACAGTGAATTTTTCGGTACCTTCACTTTGCCATCAGTTGCAGGCAGCGTTTGAAGCGTAAAATCTTCCGTGAATTTTTCATTAGGTGCAAGAGATTTTTTAGATTCTTTTAAATACGGCTCTTTATAAGCTTTACCGTTAATATATAGAACGTCGTTTTTCATTTCTACCGTATCTCCTGGCAGTCCAATTACACGTTTAATATAATTTTCATCTGCATCCGGTGCATGAAATACAATCATATCAAAGCGATCAACATCACTGATTTTATTTAAAATAACGCGGTTTGAATCTTCAAACGTTGGATACATCGATTCCCCGTGAACTGTAGTTGGCGCAAATAAAAAATGGCGAACTCCCACTACAATAACCAATGCAATAACAATGGACTTAATCCATGAAAACACTTCTTTTTTTACGTTATTTTTGCTCATCTCAAAACATCCCTTACGTCAAAATATACTTTCATCATAGCATCAAATAGAGGGAAAGTATAATAATAACCGAATAATCTTATTTATTGATCACCGTTTGTCACTGTGCCTTGATGGAAAAACAAACGCCACTTTTCTTCTCTTTTTCGCCAAATAGAACTGCGAAGCGTCTTTTTTTCTGCCGTATGGTTCATAAGATGATAGGTAGTTAATACGCAGTCAGGAGACAATACGTCTATATGAAAATGAGAGATTTCGAATACATCTGGCGAGAGTACATGATTGTTATTGTAATCTTTTCGTTTCCATACCGTGCCCGAACTGCCAAACTCCACGTAATCATCTGCAAGAATGTTTGAAAGCTCTTTAGCAGAGGTTCGTACTTCTGATTTTAAGTGCATGCATTCTAATTCATAAAATATTTGGGTAGCGTTCTCCATTTTTTATTCATCTCCTCTTACGCCTATTATAAAGAAATAACGCGTTATTTTCATACAAACAAACCATACTCATATCCCGTATAGATATAAGTATGGTTTGTTCAGCTGATTCTATAGCGTCTATTCTTACCTGCCATCCAATCGCTAATGATTTTCACCACAATTCCTATGATAAATACTGTGAGAAAAGAATAAAAAATTGTCCAGTTCAGCAATTCATATAAATGCAGCGCTCTAAATAGCGGAATACCTATAAAAGCAATAATGGCAGAATTAACGGCATGTGCGATGAAGAAAAATTTCCATTTGCTAAAAAATTGGTAGACGAGTGCGATACTTACCGGAATAATAGCAAAGTCAACCGTATTGAAGCGATCTGTAAACGGAAGCATCTGGTGAGGATAGCACCACAGGTTAAAAAATTTCCCGAATTCATCTACCAAACCGACTATGTCAAAACTGATAAAAAAAACGAGAAGCATAAAAAAGAGGCGCTGTCTATCAATAAAAAAGTAAAAAAGTAGCAAAAAAAGAGCGTTTATCACCACTAT
>NZ_JBFULJ010000391.1:0-3471 GCF_056400385.1 Priestia sp. P5_B4 | reverse complement strand
GTGTTTGGACGMACAAAAAAACGTGTGGATGAACTTGCTGAAGGGCTAAAAAAGCGTGGATATGCAGCAGAAGGCATTCATGGAGATCTGACGCAATCCAAACGTGCCGATGTAATTCGTCAATTCAAGAATCATACGATTGAGATTATGGTTGCAACCGACGTTGCAGCAAGAGGACTTGATATTACAGGTGTTAGCCATGTCTACAATTTTGATATTCCTCAGGACCCTGAAAGCTATGTTCATCGTATTGGCCGAACAGGGCGGGCAGGTACTAAGGGATTGGCAGTTACCTTTATAACTCCAAGAGAACGTAATCACTTAAAAGTAATCGAAGATGTCACGAAAACCAAAATGTCTAGACAATCACCTCCTACTTCTAGTGAGGTAATGGCAGGGCATCAGGAAGCAATCATTCACCAGGTTTTGACCGCTATCGACAAGGGGGAGTTTGTGGAATATAAGCCAATGGCGGAAAAGTTATTAGAAGAAGTGGATTCTGTTTCTTTACTGTCAGCCACTTTAAAGCTTTTAACAAAAGAATCAAATATGACCTCTGTCCAATTGTCTGAAGTGGCACCACTTCGTAATAAAAAGGCAAAAACAGAACGTAAGAGAAATAGAGGGAGAAAAGAAACAGTAGGCCGTAAAAAAACATATAGAAAATAATCCCTGATTATTTTTGATGCGAGAAAGGATAATGGCTATGAGTGAGAAAATATTTAGTAATGGAGAAGTAGTAACTATAAGAGTATCGAATGAATTAGTGACAATCTTAAAAAGTCATTATGTAAAAAATATGAAAAGATACTCTTATACAGTCGATAAATACCCAAGTACCTTTTTCTTTGAAGAAGAATTAAAAAAACACGAACTATAATTATTGATGAATAAGTTTTGATATAAAAATCTTTTTAAGTAAAAACAGACTCTGAAAATAGAGTCTGTTTTTTAGTATGGTTTCTTATGCTTTATTTACGTTTGTCGCTTGTGGTCCACGTTGCCCCTGTTCGATATCAAAAGTCACTTCTTGACCTTCATCCAAGGATTTAAAGCCTTCACCTTGAATAGCTGAGAAGTGAACAAACACATCTTCTCCACCTTCGCGCTCAATAAATCCAAAACCTTTGTCAGCATTAAACCATTTTACTTTACCGTGTTCCATTTTTTGATGCCTCCTAAAATGTAGAAAATAAACCAGATTATCATTAAATCTAGCTTATTTATATATTATCCCAATGGAGACATCTTAAACTTAAATTAATTTGATCTTTTTAACTTTCTTTATCATCACTCATTCCATTAAAATGTAACAAGTGTATGACTATAACATCATAGTGAGGTTCTCGTGCAAAAACCTCAAATAAACATGGAAATGATAGAAGTCAAATATTAGCCACTGTTCACACAATCATTAAGGGCATTGCATTCATAAATATGAACCTCAATTAGATACGAGAGCATAATGGGAGCCGTCTGTCCAAAAGAAAGGGAAGTTTACTCAAAAAATTTTTGAATAGTGGTGTAAAAATACATTCGATTAGATAGAAATCTATATACCTTTTTCATATAAATACAACCTTCGCACTAGAATCCGTAAACTTGTTTCCAAATAAAAAATGACGCCGTTTTAGGCGCCATTTTTATAGAATAGAGAAGGACACACCCTATGCACGGGCGGTACTCTTAACACATCGTCTTGATTTGATAATACCCAATGTTTAAATTTACTAAACCTTTGGTTATGATGCTTTATGCAGAATATCTACGTGTACCTTTTTAGTGAACATAAGGTTTCTTAGAATTATCCAGCAAAAGAGCCCTTACAAATACAGTGTTTATGAAGGAATTTCAAATAATACTGGATATTATTAAAATTATTTATTAAATTTCTTTGGAAACTGCTTCACAACTCCTGCAGATATAGTATCTGCCATTAAGATAATATGCGATACTCCTTCATCTATTGCAACGATTCTCGCCTCCCAGTCTCTTTTTAAGCTTGCAGATAAATCATTTGTCACTAATTTTAGATGCATATACAGTAATTTTTTCAAATCTTCATTTTTTAAATAAGGGTTGGCCTGGCTAAGGAACGCTGCTATATCATCAGCATTTCTATACCATTCTTGGTTTAATTGATTCACCAAGGCTTTCTTTCCCGTTTTAGCCGCATCTACAATCTTGCCAGCAATCACAATATGTTCCTTGAGCAAATCCGTAAGTTTATTCCCAGCTTTCTCTCCGTATATCGGCTTCACAGCATTACCGATATCTTCTTGATTTTTTAATAACCTTGTCAACACTTGTTTTTGGTCTTCTGATCCTGCTGTTGTTGCACTTGTAATATAATTGCTTGTCCACAGTACATGATCCATCCAAAGTCTTCTSAATTCATTTTCAAACKTTACCTSAGATTGRCTAAYACGATGTTCTTGTGTTTCAGCACGAGCACTACTTGGTTCAACCAGCATGTTTAGCGAAAATAACAACATAAATCCCATCAATAATAATCTTTTCATAAAAACGCTCCCTCCAATTTAAACGAGTATGCGCCTTATTATTTGTATATGGGATTTTTTACATTCCTCAAAACGTTACATTCTAATAGTAATTTTTTATAGGGTATCTTTACATTTTCAATCAGCCAACATAGAGGAAGGGGAAGAGAGAGGATACCTTTTTGTAAGGTTAGAGCAGAAAAAATAAAGCTTTTTTTGTTCACTAACAAAGAAACAATCATTGCCGTCTAATTTCCTTCCAAGTTTTTTGACTCATTCAATTATTTATACATTCTCTAAAAAATGTCTTTAACATAAGAACCTAATGGCAACACTATAAACAATAGGTAGTGAATAGGATTTCTTTGCATAAATTTGGGATTTTTGCGAGCTGAAACTCAAAAAATACGATAAAGATTAATGAGCTATTCCTTTCACATAAGCTTGTCAGAATACTATCTAGAGAGAGGTCGAACAATATGAAAGTGACGGATACACTTGTTCAATGTTTAGAAAATGAGGGAGTTGAATATATTTTCGGAATACCCGGTAAAGAGACCTTAGATTTTATTGATTCCTTATCCAACTCTAAACAGATTCAATTCGTGAATGTGAGGCATGAGCAAGGAGCTGCTTTTATGGCAGATGTATACGGAAGGTTAACAAACAAAGTAGGGGTATGTTTATCAACATTAGGCCCTGGAGCTACTAATTTATTGACAGGTATATCTAGCGCAAAGCTAGACCATTCCCCTGTTGTTGCTTTAACAGGACAGGCTGCTTTGGGAAGGCAGCATAAAGATTCGCATCAGTATATGGACATTATCAAAATGGTGGAACCGGCAACGAAGTGGGGTGTTCAGATAAAAGATGCACAAACGCTTCCTGAGATTATTCGAAAAGCATTTAAAATTGCACAAATGGAAAAGCCAGGACCCGTAGTAGTAGTCTTCTGGCAATTCTACTACTA
>NZ_JBFULJ010000390.1:0-3474 GCF_056400385.1 Priestia sp. P5_B4 | reverse complement strand
CCAATGTCCTTGTCAAAAAAGAACTTACTTTGGAAAAAATTAAACAGTTAGCAGAAGAACAAGTAAAAAAGCAATGGGATATTTAAATTTATAATTCCATTGTGAAACGATGAAGMAATTTGCTTAGAACAAATACTTGACAATCTAATTTGTAATATTTATCATTACAGTATGTTGATAAGTATTTAAAAGCATACTAGAAATACAGAAATTAGTAAAAAATGATTAGTTGTTTTTATTTTAGGAGGCCGGACATGAATAGTGATTTTACACTTGCCATTCACAGTTTAATTTTTCTTGCGCTACAGCCGGACCGGATGGCAACTAGCGATGCTATTTCAGAAAGTGCCTGTGTTCACCCAGTACGAATTCGTAAAGTCCTAAGTTTGTTGAAAAAACATGGCTTTATAAAATCAAAAGAGGGAGTTGGYGGTGGATTTAAATTTGCTTTGGATCTAATTGAAGTTAATCTATGGGATATTTATAAGATAACCTCTGAAGGTTCACTTCAGCCTAAATGCCCTGAATCAAATGAACATTGTATTGTAGGAGCAAACATGCAAAGAGTCCTATTTTCAATTTTCTTGGGTGGTGAAGAACATTTGGGTGAATATTTAAAGAAATATACACTGAACGAAGTAGTCGATCTTATTAATGAAAAACAGTAAGAAATTTCGAAGAATAATATGATTGACTACTTTTTTATAATTAAATTGTAATAAAATAAATTACAGTTTTAACTAAATTTGAAATATGATGGTTATAACGTAAAGGAAGAAAATTTCTCAGCAGTTGAAACACTCTTCCTATATTTTAGATACTAAACTAATACAAGAAGGTGAAGGGAATGTTGTCACACAGTAGCTCCGTTTTAAAAACAGGTGATTGGATTAAGGGTAAATCACGGAAAGGAGAATTAATAATTGGTTATATTGAATCACTAAATATTTCTCAAGGAGTATTTAAGGTGAATGTTATCACAAGTGACAATCAAGAAACCGTTGGTAAGACCATTCCTATTTTAAGTAATCAGGTTAAGAGTTTGCCCGTTTCAAATGTGATAAACAAGGAACAAATTCTATTTTTAATAGACTTGGCATTATCAACAGGGGATGAGGACTGGTTTATTGAACTTTCTTCCAAGTTTAATTCAATTAAGCAGCTTGTTAATGGGGTAAATTAATGATAGAAATTCTTTTTAGATACTAACTGTAAATTTTAGTATTACACTTGAAGAGGGAGATAATAATCTGCAAAAGAACCTGTAGTTTTACTCTGTTGGATCCATCGATCTAAAGACGAAGGAGTAAGTTCATATTCTTCGATTGTTCAGTATAGAAACATACACCTGATATTACACAATATGATTCAAATGTCTTCAACGATGAAAAAAGATGCCAGTTATTCTTTAAAGGAAGTATTTAGTACCTATGGAACTAGTTTGACTACATTAAAAGATAGCCTAGAAAAAAAGGAATAGTGGAAAATAATATTTAATAAAAGAAAAATAAAAAGCCTTAGGGTTGAACTATGCCCTATAAAATGGACAGTCTAAAAAGACCTATAGATTATACAGCTAACCGATGGCTGGTTTTTTAGTATCTTTTTTTCGATGTAATGATTTTGTCTGGATTATGGAGGGTGTTAAATTATAAACCTTTTCCAGTTATTTCTGATGATAGAAGTGGCAAAATAATAAAAAGAAATAAATCAATAGCCCGGAAAAGGTGTTTTTATGAAGGTATTTAAAGATATCCATTCAATAATCGGAAATACTCCAATTGTAGAAATAAACAGCTTTTCTTTGCCGGAAGGTGTCCATATTTTTGCCAAGCTTGAATTTATGAATCCAGGAGGAAGTGTGAAAGACCGATTAGGTCAGGAGCTTCTAAGAGATGCAATTGAAAGCGGAAGATTAAAAAGAGGCGGAACTATAATTGAACCAACCGCTGGAAATACTGGGATTGGTATAGCCCTTGCTGCGCTAAACCAAGATATAAATGTGATCTTTTGTGTTCCTGAGAAATTCAGTACAGAAAAGCAGCTAATTATGAAGGCGTTAGGAGCGGAAATCGTTCACACCCCTACTGAAAAGGGTATGAAGGGAGCTATTGAAAAAGCTGCAGAGCTGGTGGAAGAAATCCCTGGTTCCTTCTGTCCTCAGCAATTTTCCAATCCTGCCAATCCTCAAACGTATTATAAAACCCTTGGCCCTGAAATCTGGGACCAGATGGATGAAAAAGTGAATATATTCGTTGCTGGAGCTGGATCTGGAGGGACCTTCATGGGTACGGCTAAATTTTTAAAAGAAAAAAATAAGGAGATCAAAACGGTAATTGTTGAACCTGAGGGTTCAATTATCAATGGCGGGCAGCCAGGACCTCATAAAACAGAAGGGATTGGAATGGAATCGTTGCCTGATTTCATGGACCCGTCTTATTTTGACTACATCCATACTATTTCTGATCAGGATGCCTTCAGTCTTGTAAGTGAACTGGCATTAAAAGAAGGACTATTGGTTGGAAGTTCATCGGGTGCAGCTTTTAAGGCTGCTCTTATTGAAGCTGAACATGCGGCTACAGAAACGAATATTGTTGTTATTTTTCCAGATGGAAGTGATAGATACTTAAGTAAGAATATTTATGAAGGTGGGATTTAAGATGAAAAGGAAGACAAAGCTTATTCATGGAGGGATCAGCAGTGACCCGCATACTGGTGCAGTTTCAGTGCCAATCTACCAGGTCAGTACCTACAAACAGGAAGGTGTAGGGGGACATAAAGGTTTTGAATATTCACGTACCGGTAATCCAACAAGGCAGGCTCTTGAAGAATTAATAAAAGATATTGAAGGCGGCACTGCCGGCTTTGCTTTTGGTTCGGGAATGGCTGCTATTACAGCAGTCATGATGCTGTTTAATAAAGGAGATCATGTCATCATGACAGATGATGTATATGGCGGAACATTCCGGGTGATGAGCAAAGTGCTGAATCGATTTGGAATTGAATCTACCTTTGTAGATACAAGCAACCTAAAAAATATCCACAGTGAGATACGTGAAAATACCAAAGCTCTTTATTTAGAAACACCAACCAATCCGCTTTTAAAAATTACAGATATTGAGGCAGCTTCCAGTTTGGCAAAAGAAAACGGTCTATTAACCATTGTTGATAATACTTTCTCCACCCCTTACTGGCAAAATCCAATTGAACTTGGTGCAGATATTGTATTGCACAGTGCCACCAAATATATTGGAGGACATAGCGATGTGGTAGCAGGTCTTGTGGTTGTAAACACCGAGAAGCTTGCACAGGATCTCCACTTTGTGCAAAATTCTACAGGTGGTGTACTGGGACCTCAGGATTCATGGCTATTAATGAGGGGGATCAAAACCTTGGGTATCAGAATGGAAGAGACAGAGGAAAATACTGCAGCTATTGTAAATTTCCTGACTCAGCATCCTTCTGTCAAAAAGG
>NZ_JBFULJ010000389.1:0-3474 GCF_056400385.1 Priestia sp. P5_B4 | reverse complement strand
GTTGGAAATCCGGATGCCTAAACATGTTAATATTCCTATGTCTCAAATAGACGTCCACGATTTAGATTAAAGTGGACGTTTTTTTCTGTTTTCATGCATACATATAAAATAGAAAGCTGCAAAAGGCCTTGTTTTATTTTTTTAAAGAAGGTGACAAATATGAATCACGGAAAATTTAAAAAGTGGGCAGAAACGTTACAAGAAGAAAACCATACGAAATTTTGGGAAAAGATTTTTGATGATGATCATGAAGAAAAGAATGATACGGAAGMAGATGCTTCTCCTCAAATTGTAAATGAGTACCGAGATTATACTTTAATTKATGTATATGAATGGGCAAATCAACTGTTAGTTGTAATTGAAATACCCGGTGCTAAACGAACAGACGTCGAATTAACCATGCATGAAAATACTTTACACATATCCGGTTCATCTCTTTTAACCGTGAAGGATGCAAATGTTCTTCACAAAGAAAGACGTGAAGGAACGTTTCAACGATCAATCATCCTCCCACCTGCTGTAGGGGAAGCGCCGTGTCACGCATCATTTAAAGATGGTCTTTTGCATGTGAAATTTGATTTGTAATTTATTGTGCAGAACTATACGTAGCATGAAAGGCAGGGAATTTCATGTTTTCTAAGTGGTTTAAACAATCGCCTAAAATTGAAACAGTCCGTAAAATAAACCCGTCTTCCCTTCCAACTCAAAAAAAAGCAGGTCCCATAGACCAACGTTCTAATCAAAAGCGGAAAGAATTACCCGAAAAGATGAAAGCTAAAAAACAGTCTAATCTAAAAAAAACCCCTCAACAGCCAAAGAAGTTGCCTAGCCAAATGGAGCCTATGACCTCTGCTGAAGCTGAATCCACAAAGCCTGCTCTTTCGATAGATTCAGCGCTGAACCTGCAGGGAATTATTGATCAAGTGACGCGTTTAACCGACGCGATCCCTAAAATAGAAGAGCTTCATCAGCAATTAAATGAATCAGCTCACCTTATTCAATCACTGTCTCAACTGCACGAGCAAACAGCTCATTTACTCTCGGCTATKCAGTCAGCTCCTAATTTCGAAGCTATTCAAAAACAGCTCTCTGCGTTAAAGGAAGAATCGTCTAATACAGCCTTATATGAGATGGTGAAAACTCTTGACAAAAAGATTGATGAAGTAACTCAGCCAAAGCAGTCCATTGTTGTTGAAAAAATCATGGTCGAAAAAGTATTGTTAGACAAAATTGATCTTAGTAATAATTTCGGCCAGCTAGGCATTAAAGATTTGACCGGTCACTTAAACATCGGCACTACTTACAGCGCTGACTCTGATCAAGTAGATGAAGAAGTCAAAGACTTGTTTTCTGTTAAGCTAAAAGAAAAAAAGATTGATGAACATACAACTGAAACAACGATGAGTTCAGGAGGGGAAACAGAAAAATCTGATGATCACTCCGAAGAATAAAAAATGACCGCTACTGCTTATTTAAAGCAATTGTCGGTCATTTTTGTTTCCATAAATAGTTGTAATTCTTTTTGGAGGCGTTCCATCAATAACTCTGAAATTTCTTCTTGATTTTCTTCTTTATGATGAGATGATGCTACAACAATACATCCTGTTTTTCCTAAGAAAGCCCGGTACTCAATTACCTTCATCGCAGCATGAAGTAAGTTCGCGTCCGAAAGCGGTGCATTTGTTAGTAGCACAATATTTACTTCGTTTTCTTCTTGTCCATGTGTCAGCACAGCCASCCACGAGTAACCTTTATCGTCTTTTAAGCRAACTTCATAACTAGATAAAGGCACAGATTTCCACGCCGCGTTAGCACTGCTTTGCTGTTGAACAATTTCTTGACACCAGTCTAGACCTGTTTCATTTGAACCCAGGGAAAGAGTTCTCAAAGGACGAACAAAGGATAAACACAGCTTGCCCGGTTCCTTTTGCAACTGATACAACTCATGGAAGTCCGTCTCTGGATATTGATACGGCGGCACAAAAGCAATTTGTCGCTTGTTCACAGCGGGATGGTGAAATACATGCAAATCAACGTCATATACTCTTTTTAACGTAGCTGCATCCTGGAAAATGGCATCCATCCCGGTTTCTTCTACTCTTCCATCTTTCAGTAACACGGCATTATCTGCAAACAGCGAGGCGATGTTGAGATCATGCAAAATGGCCAGAACCGTTAAGCTCATTTCCTGCTGTAAAGTTTTTAACAGCTGAAGCAGTTCCATTGTATGTTTTACATCTAAGTGATTCGTTGGTTCATCAAGAAGTAAGTAGTCAGGTTCTTGCGCTAGTGCTTTAGCCAGTAAAACCCGCTGTTTTTCTCCACCGCTTAGCGATTGAAAAGTATGGTTTCTATAGTGCCAGACGTTTGTTAATTTCATCACGCTTTCCACCACTTCTTCATCCTGTGCTGATACGGTGCTAAACAAACCTTTTGCCTGATAAGGATAACGTCCAAGTGAAACAATTTCTTGAACCGTAAATTCTAATCCAATTTGATTTTCTTGCGTCATGACTGCAACTTTTTGCGCCAGTTGTTTTGGTGAATAAGCCTTCACTGACTTTCCTTCCACCTTCACTTCTCCTGATTGAATGGTTAATACATTCATAATTAAGCGAATAAGTGTTGTTTTCCCGCTTCCATTTGGTCCTAGTAAAGCAACAAAAGAACCTTTGTCTACGGTGAACGTGATGTCACGAACGGTCGGCTGCTGCTTATCGTATCCTCCTGTCACATTATATAGTTCAATCATGATATTCCTCTCTTCCGCATACGTTCTTTTACAAGGAGCAGGGTAAAAATCGGCGAACCAATTAAGGCGGTTACAACTCCAATCGGCAGTTCACGAGGTTCTAATATCGTTCGTGCCAATAAATCTGCTAAAACCAAATAACTTCCTCCAATTAAAATAGAAAGCGGCAGTACATGCTTATGATTAGCTCCCGCTACGAGACGCACTACGTGGGGGATAACTAAGCCAACAAATCCAATTGCCCCAGATACTGATACCGCAGCCCCTGTTAATACGGATGCACCTATTAAAATCATTCTTTTTTTCTTCTTTACGTCTATTCCCATAAACTGAGCGGATTGATCGCCAAATGCTAAGCCGTTCAGCTCTTTTACATGTAACAGCAGCATAATTGTACCGATCAAAAAGAACGGCCCTAAAATTTGAATATGAGACCATCCTCTCATTGATACGCTTCCCATTAGCCAATATAAAACCTGCCTTACATCTTCTTCAGGAGAAAGAGCCACAATTAATGAAATAAGCGCGCTCATAAAGGATGATAAAATAATCCCCGCTAAGATGATGGTTTCATTGGCTAAATTGCCGCTTGCGAGTTTCGTAATACCAAAAACTAAAAGAAGAGTAATAAAACCAGATACAATGCCGACTACAGGCAGCGTGAAGATAGACAAACCAAAAATACTCCAATGAAAATAAATTGCCATGACAGAGCCAAGGGC
>NZ_JBFULJ010000388.1:0-3505 GCF_056400385.1 Priestia sp. P5_B4 | reverse complement strand
ATATATGCCAGTTGTTCGTCTTTAGATTGAATTGATTTAGTTATATCTCATTGTCTTTTTGTTTATTGTTTTTAGCGTCTGCAAATACACTCATCGCCTCGTTCATAAATTTGGCTAATCCTTTTCCGTAGCGGTCAATGGTAGTTGTAAATCGCTCATCTTGCACATACATTTCTCCGAGACCTTTAAAGGCTTCTAATGAATACGTTCCAAAGTTCTCATTTAAAAATTTATACCATTTCCCAATAGCTTTTTGAGCTTCTGTAGAGGATGGTGACAGATTACGAAGCGAAGCTAGGTGAGTGTAGATACTTTCCCATTCGTTTGACATGTGCTGCTGTTCTTCTTGTGAGAAGCTTTGTACTTTTTCATTCGCTTCATCTACCCGCTGGTTTCCCCAGCGCTTCCGTGCTTCTTCTTCGTATGGGTTATGCGAAAAATCCAGTCCTTTAAACCGCTCTTTTTCGTTCATTTCAATCGCTCCTTCTTCATATTGAATCGTTTTATTAATGGTTACAATCATTTGATCGAGCCGACTGCGTTTTTCAATCAGCATGTTTTTTTGCAGTATCAATGCTTCTGTGCGATTAAACGTCGGGTCTGTTATAATCTCGTGAATTTGTTTTAAAGGGAAGCCAAGTTCTTTAAAAAATAATATTTGTTGAAGCATATCGAGATTAGCCGCTGAATAAAGCCGATAGCCGGATTCACTAACGGCATCAGGTTTTAATAGCCCGATTTCGTCATAGTGATGCAGCGTGCGGACGCTGATTCCTACTAAGTCAGCAACTTCTTTTGTTTTTCTGTTCATTCTTTCATCTCCCTTCTGAAATCTACTATAAAATATAACGCAGCGTAAGGGTCAATACTAAAAAAGAAATAATTGACTTTTAGTTTATATGCATTTATATTTAATTAGCATTAACTATTTATGACATGAAATAAATAAGCAAGCCTGGAGGAATAGATGTGACAAAAAGCAATCAGTATCTTGGAGAGATTCGTTCATCGCTTCAAGTGCTATTTGAAAAAATGCAGCCCGAAATGATGGAGAGCCTAAATGAGCATGAGATGACTCCTACGCAATTATTTGTTCTTTCTTATTTAAAGAAAGTAGGGAGCAGTAAGGTTTCTCAAATTGCAGAACTCATGGATGTCAAACCGAGCGCCGTGACTCTTTTAGTGGATCGTCTCGAACAGCACAATTTTGTTGTAAGAGAACATAATAAAGAGGACAGACGAGTCGTTGATATTACCTTAACGGAATTTGGGTATCGCAAGCTTGAAGATGTGCTGAATGGTCGAAAAGCCATTATGGACCGCTATCTTTTGCATTTAACAGAAGAAGAGCTTTCTATGATGGCTTCTATTACGAAAAAGCTTGCAACGTCAGCTGCTTCTTATAAAGATAAGCAGCAGTAACAAAAAAGAGGAGAGACACACGATGGAAAATCAAAAAAATTCAAAGCGCACGCTCTTATTAATTGGGTTAATTATTGCGATGTTCTTTTCTGCACTTGATGGAACCATTGTCGGAACAGCTATGCCAAGAATCGTAGGAGATCTTGGTGGATTGAGCATGATGACATGGCTGACAACAGCCTATTTATTAACGTCGACAACAGTTGTTCCGATTGCAGGAAAGCTCGCTGATTTAGTAGGGCGCAGAGTAATTTATGTTACAGGACTTATTATTTTTATGGTTGCTTCTGCTCTATGTGGAATGGCAAATAACATGACAGAGCTTATTTTATTCCGTGCATTACAAGGAATTGGCGGCGGCGTTATGATGCCGATGGCAATGATTGTAATCGGTGATTTATTTACAGGAAAAGCACGAGCAAAATTTCAAGGAGTATTCGGAGGAATTTACGGTCTTGCTTCTGTCATCGGTCCACAAATTGGCGGATGGATTGTTGATTCACTGAACTGGAAATGGGTGTTTTACATCAACTTGCCGGTAGGGATACTCGCTACCGTTTTTATTGCCCTGGGACTTCAAGGAAAGAAACATACGGGACCTGTGAAATTCGATGTAGCCGGTATGTTCACAATGGTTATCGGAGTAGTGAGCTTGCTTTTGGCCCTGAGCTTTGGAGGAAAAGACTACGACTGGAACTCTTGGCAAATTATTAGTCTATTTACACTTGCTGTTGTGGGGATCATAAGCTTTATTATTGTGGAAAAGAAAGCGAAAGAGCCGATTCTTCCGATGTATTTATTTAAGAACCGAACGTTTACGCTGTTAAATATCATTGGCTTTTTTATGAGCATCGGCATGTTCGGAGCCATTACGTTTGTTCCATTCTTTATGCAAGGAATCGTTGGAGTCAGCGCCTCGGAATCCGGTACCATTATGACACCGATGATGATTTCAATGATTGTGACAAGTATTATTGGAGGGCAGCTTGTTTATAAAGTTGGAATCAAGCCTCAAATTGTTACGGGTATGCTCATTATGGCAGGAGGGTTCTTCTTGTTAACAACATTAGACCTTCATACTAGCAAACTTGTTGCCACTTCTTATATGGCCATAATCGGTTTAGGAATGGGGCTTGTAATGCCAATTTTAACACTTGCTCTTCAAGAGAGCTTTTCAAAAGAAGAGCTCGGTGTGGTTACATCATCAAGTCAATTTTTCCGTTCAATTGGAGGAACGTTCGGTATTACGATCTTAGGAGCGGTAATGAATGCAAAATCAGGTACGCTTCTTAGTGACAAACTCGTTCCATATTTAAACACATTGCCTGCTCAAGCAAGTGCTTTTGCAGACGGGTTTAAAAAAGCGATTGATACGAATCCTGAAAGTGTGCTGCAGATGCTGTTTAGCCCTGAGGCGCTAAAGAGTATTCCAGCTGCGCTTTCAGACAGCATTGTGCCAATTTTGAAGACCTCGCTAATGAGCGCATTGCACAGCGTCTTTTTCATGGGCTTAGCTTTTATTATTTTAGGAGCGGTATGCACATTGTTCTTAAGGCAGATCAAGCTTTCAAATAAAAAAGCCGAAGAAAAACCAGAAGAAGGCATTGCTGAAGTAGAGCCATCACATTAAAAAAAGCGCACAAATTTGTGCGCTTTTTTCTATATTAACTAGTTGTTTCATTAGGCTTACGAAGAAAAGGAGATTGTTTAGACGTGTCATACGAAATTTGATCAAGCAAATACGTTAAATATAAGTTCAGTTCAAATCGATCTTCCGACACAAAATCTGTAAGCGCTTGCTTATTATCTTTCCACATGGTAATTCCTCCTTAATTTTACATACTAATGAATGGATTTAATATCAGAAAGCAAAAGGGAAACAACGGCTTCATTTTCGTCTTTTACGGATAGAATTTGCTGATGGAGATTTAAGTTGTGCACGCGGCCTTTGCACGTTTGCAACGTCCCATCTTTATAGTAAGAAACAGTTATCGTCCCACTTTTCGTTAATTCTCGTAAAAACATTCAAAAAGCCTCCTTAAAAAAGATTACCTGATTTAAAAGCCAGTCCTTTCATTTGAGA